>CBFCZA010000217.1:0-5533 GCA_965602285.1 uncultured Curvivirga sp.
GAATTTTAGGCACGAAAACACTAGACCTAAAACAAATCAAAATCGCAGCACCCTTCCGCTCAAAAGAAGATATCATCCAATCCATTTTAGATAGGATGCCCGCCAGTCCAGCAGGGGAACGATTATTACTAGATGTTGCAGAGGAGTTTGAACAAAAGCTCTTGGCCCGTATGGATGAAATATTAACAATTGTTGAAAAGGCTTCTAGCTTCAAACAACTTTACACATCCATTCGTCCCTATATGCAACAAGGCCAAGGGGACACAGAGCATTCCATGGAAGCTGCCCTTCGATGTGTGACATCAGGCACCTTCATTCAAATGTTCCATCATTTAAACTGGGTCGAAAAACGAATGGAGCCGGTTGAATGGGAAGAATTCTGGCCTCGTGCAAAATCCTTAAGTCTTGAAACAACGCAAGGTATGAAGGCTCGCCTCGATAAAATGTTCAAGGCATTAACTTAATCAGTTAGAAGGGCTGCTATTGGTTTAAAGCTACGTCGATGATGTGGCGTTACACCATGAGATGAGAGGCCTTCTTGATGCGCCTTCGTCCCATATCCTGCATTTCTTTCCCATGCGTAAAATGGGTGAACCTGTGCTAAGTCAGCCATCAAACGATCTCGTGTAACTTTTGCAAGGATGGAGGCCGCAGCAATAGATAAACTTTTCCCATCCCCCTTCACGATACATCTGGTGGGAAGGTTTAAAATGGGATCCTTATTGCCATCCACCAAAACTGCATCAGGTTGTTGGGAAAGGCTTCCTACGGCACGTCGCATGGCAAGGAATGTTGCCTGCAAAATATTTATCTGATCTATTTCCTCTACAGATGCTTCACCAAAAGCATAAATGGCATTGGCTTTTATCGGCTCAAACAAGGCTTCACGCTTTTTATCTGTCAGCTTCTTTGAGTCATCCAATAACAATCGCAAATCAGTTGGGAAGCTTTCTTCATCTATAATGACAGCACAGGTCAAAACAGGGCCAGCCCATGGGCCACGTCCCACCTCATCTACACCAGCGATGAGGGAGTAACCCTCTTTTCTGAAATTCTGCTCTAGGGAAAAATCAGGCATCGCCTAACACTCACTTATCTTTTGATTCATCATCAGGCTTTATAAACCGCTTCGCAGAACGTTGGCTATAGCCATCCCGATAGGATCGGCACCAATCTATGAATTCAACCCTTCCCCGATATAGGCGTTCAACCAAACGACGTAAAAAGTTCCATTCATTCATATAAATTAAACGTATGGTTTCTTTGAAATCAGCATCATCTTTTGCCTTATCGTGAAGACGTCGTGCCGCATCAATATAAAAAGGACTTGTCATCAAAGAGAGAACCGTAACAGCAACAATCATGCGATGAATATCACTGTCGATCAGGGCAGCATTTATGGCAGCGGCCCCTAACACGAAGGCGAATTCACCTAGTTGACCTAAAATTAAGGACACCATGAATGCACGTTGCCATTGTTCGCCCAGCACCCTTAATAACAAAACATTCAGTCCTGTTTTAAAGACGGTTACGAATAGCCAAAGGGAAAAGACCACTCCTAAATTTTCCCACAAGAACCCTAAATCTATTAACAAACCAATGGAAAGGAAGAAGGTCATCAATAAGATGGCCTGAATAGGCCCCGCATTATGATGTATCAATTCGCGTTGTTGACTATTGCCTGCGATAAGGCCTGCTAAAAAAGCTCCAAATGCTGGCGACAATCCAATAAGCCCTGCTACCGCAGCAATTAAGAAACACCATGCTAATGAAGCCAAAGGCGCAAGGTCATCTTTCCCCTCTAACAAATGATGAAAAGGAAGTGAAATACGGCGGTTTCGCGTAAGGTAAATAATAATAGCCACAAGAATGACGACAGATAATAAAACCTCAATTAAGATAAACCAATTCAGTTCACCGCCCGCCAAATTACCAACAATGACCAACATCGGGGCGACGGCTAAATCCTGTGCGATAAGGATGGCAACGGTTAGACGCCCAACCTTGGATCTGGCTTCACCGATGGTTTGTAAAATTTTTACCGCGACGGCAGTACTGCTGAGGGCGAGGCAAAATCCAAAAAGTACGGCCCATTCTGTAGGCCAATCAAATAACCGTGTTAATCCCCAAACCGCAAAGACACTCGCCCCTATTTGGGCCAATGTTGCCGTCACCGCAATCTTCCAAACGCTTTTAAAACTTTGGACAGATAATTCCATCCCGACAAAGAATAGAAGCAATATCACGCCTAATTCAGCCATCAAGGCGATATTTTCACGCCCTGTTACAAAGCCAAGCCCGCTTGGCCCTAAAAAAACACCCGCTAAAATATACCCAATAATCGCAGGCTGCTTCAGGCGCACCATTAACATGCCACAAAATGTAGCTGCCACAGCGACCAGCGCCAAACCTGTTAAATCTATTGAACCATGCATGAATTTAAGAGTAACATGTTTTAACCTAAGATATAGAAAATATTCATTTTTATTAATATAGATAGATGAACCACCTCATCTCCACACACCCTTTATGCAAAGTGATAATCCATGATTACCTGCTATATAAATTACCAGATAGATCCGTATCAACTTAAAGAGTTCGAGCAATATGCAAAAATGTGGATCCCTATCATAAAAAGATTTGGAGGCATCCATCACGGCTATTTCTTACCAAAAGAAAGTGCATCAGACCTTGCCGTTGCTTTATTCTCATTCCCATCAATGGCAGATTACGAAATTTATCGTCAGAAAATAGAGAAGGACCCTGAATCACAAGCAGCCTTTAAACTTGCTGTCGAGACAAGATGCATAGTTCGTTATGACCGACAATTTCTTGATCCAATTTTACCTTAATGTCATTAAAGTTCTTTTAATCACCACAGACTGGCATAGCAGGGAAAGGATTTACCGTAGTAGTAGGCAAAGTCAAAAAACGTGCCCGCCAAACAGAAAAGCAACCGATGACATCCATTCTCGCATCAATAACTTACGCGAAGAGATGAGTTTAATTGTTAGTTCCATGAAACAAGGCGCTATCGTTGCCGAAGAGGGTGAAAAAAAATTCAAAAATCAGCGTATGTATGACAAAACGGCTTTCATATGTATTGGTTTTGTAAAATTTCAATGTTAAAAATAAAAAAATCGAAGAGAATATCATCGGTTTTTTTGATATCTTAATGAATGGCTTTTGCTATCACGTCTTCAACAACAATCTAAGCAATGTTTTTTAGTTTTTGTGATTTGCGTTTCTTGCGCCATTCCCCAACTAAGATAAAGAAAAAAACCAAACCAAATGTAAAAGCTGGTGCTGCTGTGATTTGATAGCGTGGAATATTCAGGCTAACCAAAGCATAGAAAACTAAATTAAATATTGCAGGGCTGAGTAATATTAACAAGAAAACATCTTTACGCTTTACTGACTTACAGAGAAGCACAAATAGTGCTGGAACTGAAATCCATGCAAATAAATCAACCCATATACCACGATAGATCATAGGAAGGGTAACAATAGCATGGGTTATGGGTTGCGTCAGCACAGACCTCATAAGTGCTGTGGTATGCTTATCCTCTGCGGCTTGATCTGAGAGACCTTCATCTTTAACCATTTTATCGACGATACGTTGAAAACCAAATTGCCCTCGATCATAGAATCCATCCTTAACATAATCGTCAAAAGGTCCCCAAACCTCTTTTGGAAAAATCTTCTTTGCTAAATTATCCCCAAAACCACGTGTCCAATACACAAAGGATGCTGCATATTGCTGTGGGGTCATTTCGTTAAAGACAACCCTTGTTGATAAAGCTATCCCCGACCTAGAATCGGATAGAGCAAAATCACCAGAAATATCAAAATTCCTTTTCATCCAAAGCATCGGGCCAATTCCAGCACAAAATACAAATAGTAGCATCGGTATCATCATACCTGATAACGCTCTACGTGAACGTGGAATAACAAAGACAAAGAATGCAATAATGATGGCTAGATAGAGGAAAAATAAGAAAATAGCTTTCGTAAGAATTAAGGCGCCAAATAAGAGCCCAACACCAATAGCAGGAATATTCTTATTTTTGGTTCTTATAGAAGCAACAAAAACTAAATTTATTAAGGAGACAATCAATAAAGCAAATGGATCAGAAATAGCATAATCCATATTTTTCTGCATTTGTAAGTTCAGCCAAATAGATGAGCCACCTACAATAGCCAGTTTAAGAGACCCAAAAATTATAAAGACCGACCAAAATAAGCAAATTCCGGAAATAGCAAAGAAAATCTTATTCATAAGCTGTACTGATTTAAAGAGTTCAGGAGAACAGCCATGATCAGTATAAATACAATCTGCCCCTAAAGAACCGATACCAAAGAGATCAAGTTTCATTAACAAAGACGTTACGAAAGGAAAGCCTGGTTCTCTGCCGACTTCTGGTGTTACATTTAGTGAATTAATTAAGTTTTGAGAATATATGCCATAGTGATGCAAGTTATATGCACCGGCCATATATTGTGCAGCATCTGCCACGCCAGGTTTCTCTGCCTCAGATTTATATTGCATGAGCCCGATGCAAATTAAACTGCCTATAATACAGATAATCCAAGCAATTTTCTTAGGCGATAGGGACATTATTTAATCTCGAATAAAGGGAATAGATAAATATTGCAGCCGCTTCATTTCTAGGCGTTGTTGCGCCACACTGTCTAATATAAACCCACAGGCAAGTGCTAAAATCGCACTGGACATAATTCCTGTACATAAAATAGCTGTCGGCAAACGTTCCACCAACCCTGTATCCCAATAGTCAGAAATCACTGGAATTGCTAGAAGGATAGACAATACTGCCAACCCAAGCGCACCGTTGCTAAAGAAAGCCATTGGGCGGTAATCTTTAAACAAGCGCACCATGGTCATCAAAATTCGAAAACCATCTTGATAGGTATTCAACTTGCTTTCTGTACCTTCCGCCCGTTCAAAATAAGGTGTTTTAATTTCAGCACTTGGTAATCCAAGGCTCAAACAATGGATGGTCATTTCAGTTTCAATTTCGAAACCAGCAGACATAACAGGAAAGGATTTGGCAAACCTTCGCGAAAAACAACGATAACCAGAAAGCATATCTGTAAAACCATGACCAAAGAAAAAGCGTGCCATAGTTGTTAGTAAAACATTTCCTATAGCATGACCTTGGCGATAGGTTTTCTCACCTTCAACTGGTTCACGGGTGCCAACAACCATATCGGCCCGATCATTTAAAACACTGTCGACAAGTTTTTGTGCACTGGCGGCATCATATGTATCATCCCCATCAGCCATAAGATAGCAATCCGCGTCAATTTCAGAAAAGATACGGCGTACAACATTGCCTTTACCTTGTTGATTTTCAAACAATACCGTTGCACCTGCTTCTTTTGCCTCTGCAACAGTGTTATCACTGGAGTTATTATCAAAAACATAAATGCGGGCATTGGGTAAAGCAGCACGAAAATCTTTTACAACTTTGCCAATAGCGCCTTCTTCGTTATAACAAGGAAGAACAACAGC
>CBFCZA010000218.1:0-5522 GCA_965602285.1 uncultured Curvivirga sp.
TTTTCATTCTTATGGATAGACATAATAAAAAGGAACTGAATGATGGGCGCAGCAATTTCGAATTTACCTAAATGGGATTTAACGGATCTTTATCCTGCACCTGATTCAAATGCTTTTAAGGATGATATTGTTCGCGCTAAGGCTATGGCAGAAAGTTTTGCTGCTGAATATCGTGGAAAGGTTTCTGATCTGTCGGGTGATGGAATGGCTGATGCGATTAAGGCATATGAAGATTTGGATGAGAAGCTCTCTTTATTGATGAGCTATGCCTACCTTGTCTATGCAGGGGACATGAATGATCCGGATGTCACAAGATTTTTCCAAGATGCGCAAGAACAAGTGACTGCAATTTCTACGTTGGTGTTATTTTTCTCTCTTGAACTTAATTTGATTGAAGAAAACGATATAACAGCACGGTTAGATGCAAGCGAGAGCTTATGTGTTTATAAACCTTGGCTTCGTGATGTACGTGCATTTAGGGACCATCAGCTACCTGAAGACCAAGAACGTTTGCTTCATGAAAAATCACTTACGGGGCGTTCCGCATGGGTGAGATTGTTTGATGAGACATTGGCTAATTTGAAGTTTCCTTTTCAAGGTGAAGAAGTAACCAACGCTGAGATTTTACATATGATGAGCGACCCTAAAGAAGAGGTCCGTAAAGAAGCATCAGAATCATTAGGTCAGGTATTTGGCAGCAATATAAAACTTTTTAGCCATATCACCAATACCTTAGCAAAAGATAAGGCTTTGGAAGATGAATGGCGTGGTTTTGAGCGACCTGTATCAAGCCGTAATCTTGCAAATTATGTAGAAGATGAAGTTGTTGATGCCTTGGTGACAGCGGTAAAAGAGTCATATCCATCCCTTTCTCATCGCTATTATCGTTTGAAAGCCAAATGGCTTGGTGTGGAAAAAATGAACTTCTGGGACCGTATGGCGCCTTTGCCTGATGAAGATGATCGTGAAATCCCTTGGGGTGAAGCTAAGGATTCCGTTTTAGAAGCTTATGGACGATTCTCTCATGATCTATCTGATATCGGAAAAACATTTTTTGAGAAGAATTGGATTGACGCAGAAGTGCGCGCAGGGAAAGCCCCCGGAGCATTTGCTCACCCCACAGTGCCGAGTGCGCATCCGTATTTATTGGTAAACTATCAAGGAAAAACACGTGATGTTATGACATTGGCGCATGAGCTAGGCCATGGTGTTCATCAGGTTCTTGCGGGAGAGCAAGGTCATCTTATGGCGGATACGCCGTTAACCTTGGCAGAAACAGCATCTGTATTTGGAGAGATGTTGACATTCCAATCAATTTTGGCAAATGAAACCGACCCTAAACGAAGAAAAGCAATGTTAGCGTCAAAAGTTGAGGATATGCTTAACACTGTGGTGCGCCAAATAGCTTTCTTTGATTTTGAACAACGTGTTCATGATGCTCGCAAAGATGGCGAGCTATCCCCTGAGGATATTGGTGATATATGGATGGCTGTATCTGAGGAAAGCTTAGGCGATTCATTTGTTTTCGGAGAGGCTTATCGAAGTTATTGGGCTTATATCCCGCATTTTATCCATTCTCCATTCTATGTGTATGCCTATGCGTTCGGGGATTGTTTGGTGAATAGTCTATATGCACAATATGAAATTGCAGAAGAGGGCTTCGCAGAGAAATACCTTGAAATGCTCAAGGCAGGGGGAAGTAAACGTCACAAAGAACTTCTTGCACCTTTTAATCTTGATGCATCAGATCCCCAATTTTGGAAAAAGGGTCTTTCTATGTTGGAAAAATTCATTGACCAACTTGAAGAAATTTAAGAAATATTAGTTTTTAAATATATAATTATTGCTAAAGTTTTTTAGAATAATATTAAATAACAGTTGATGAATTCAAATATATGAATGTATTGTGTGTTTGTTCGTCTGCCCTAAAAAATGGGCGGTTAGGACTATTTAATCAATTTCTAAAATATAGATTATGATTAAAAAATCGATTTATTAATTTGCGTTTTCATGCTGAGGAATCTATCTATCAGGGTGTGAGGTAATTGTCGTTATCTTTGAGGGGGCTTATGGCCTGTTTCGAAGATGAAATAATGGAATAACAAGTTTAAGGGCTTCTCTGATGAAAATAGCCATATTAAAAGAACGGCGCGCGCATGAAACGCGTGTTGCTGCTTCACCTGAAACAGTGAAGAAATTTTCCCAAATGGGAGCAGAGGTAATCGTGGAAACTGGCGCTGGTGACGGTGCTAAAATTTCTGATGATGTATTTAAGTCAGCGGGTGCAACGATTGCTACGACCGCAGCGACCGCAACGAAGGGCGCTGATATCGTTTTGAAAGTTCAACCACCTATGCTGGCTGAAGATGGGAAAGACGAAACAGGTTTGTTCACAAAGGGCCAAACTTTAATTTGTGTCTTGAACGCATTGACCCGTCCAAAACTTATCAAAACATTAACCGATGCAGGCGTACAAGCATTTGCTATGGAATTGGTACCACGTATCAGTCGTGCACAAAGCATGGATGTTTTATCCTCACAGGCAAATATAGCAGGTTATAAAGCAGTATTAGATGCCCAAGAGGTATTTGGTCGTGGAATGCCAATGATGATGACAGCGGCAGGCACCGTGCCGCCCGCTAAAGTATTCATCATGGGGGTGGGTGTTGCTGGCCTTCAGGCCATTGCGACAGCGCGTCGTTTAGGCGCGGTTGTGAGTGCAACGGATGTTCGCCCTGCTACAGAAGAACAAGTTCAAAGCCTAGGCGCTGAATTTGTAGCTGTTAAAGATGATGAATTCCTTAATGCACAAACCGCGGGTGGTTATGCGAAGGAAATGTCTGCTGAATATAAGAAGAAGCAAGCAGAGTTGGTTTCAGCGACCCTTGCAAAGCAAGATATCGTTATTACCACGGCGCTTATTCCCGGACGCCCGGCACCTGTCTTGATCACCGAAGAAATGGTTAAAAACATGAAGCCAGGGGCTGTCATCGTTGATTTAGCTGTTGAAGCTGGTGGTAACTGCCCATTAAGTGAATTTGGTAAAATTGTTGAAAAGCATGGTGTGACCATGGTTGGACATGCGAATGTGCCAGCCCGTGTTGCAGAAAGTACCAGTGTTCTTTATGCAAAAAACTTGCTCAACTTCTTAACACCAATGTTAACAGTCGAAGAAGGCAAGTTAACTGTTGATCGTGAAGATGAAATCGTTGCAGGTACACTTGTTTGCCAAAATGGCAAAGTTCTAGAAGAGCGTGCGGCTGCGGCAGTGAAAAAAATGTCCGCTACCGATGAGAAGCCTGCAAAAAAAGCAGTAGCTAAAAAAGCTTCTGTTAAGAAAGCAGCAGCAAAAAAATCTAGTGCTAAAAAAGCAGCAAAAAAATCCGCTGCTAAAAAAACAGCGGAATAGAGGAGAGTTGTGATGGATAAACAACAACTTATAGATCAGGCAAATGCCTTAGCTGATCAAGCTAAGCAACTTGCTGAAACCATAGGGACGGCGGCAGTTGATGCTGCACCTGTTGTGGCTGATGTTGCTGAGGCAACAGGTACAACACCGTTCGTATTTTTGTTCACTGCTTTTGTAATGGCCTGTTTTGTTGGCTATTACGTTGTATGGTCAGTAACACCTGCTTTGCATTCACCTTTGATGGGGGTAACGAATGCGATTTCCTCTGTGATTATCGTTGGTGCATTGATTGCTGCTGGTCCCGTTGATACAAGCCTTTCTCAAATTTTTGGCTTCGTGGCAATTGTGTTGGCTAGTGTAAATATCTTTGGTGGATTTGTGGTTACGAACCGCATGTTGTCCATGTTCAAGAAAAAACCGAAAAAAGCTTAAGGCGAAAGGAATAGTATAATGGAAAATATTTCAGCATTCGCCTATTTAGTAGCGGCCGTGTGTTTCATCATGTCGTTACGTGGGCTTTCTTCCCCAGACACAGCCCGTAGGGGGAATATGTTTGGTGTCATCGGGATGGTTATTGCGATTGTCACAACTTTGGCTATGCCAAGTGTATTATCATATGAATTGATCCTTGCAGGTATCGTCATTGGTGGTGCAATAGGTACAATTATCGCCCTTAAAATCGAAATGACTGCATTGCCACAATTGGTAGCAGCCTTTCATAGTCTTGTTGGTCTAGCTGCTGTATTTGTTGCTGGTGCTGCATTCTATGCACCAGAAGCTTACGGCATTGGTGCTGTAGGTGAAATTGGTGCTGCAAGTCTTGTAGAGATGAGCGTCGGTACTGCAATTGGTGCTATTACCTTCACAGGGTCGTTGGTTGCATTTGGTAAGTTGCAAGGCATCTTCCGTTCTGCGCCAATAACATTTGCTGGACAGCATATGTTGAACGCGTTGCTTGGCCTTACTCTTATTGCACTTGTTGTTTACATGTGTATTGATCAAAGCCCGACAGTTTTCTGGGCAATTGTGGTTCTTGCATTTGTTATTGGTTTCTTGTTAATCATTCCAATTGGTGGCGCAGATATGCCGGTTGTTGTTTCTATGTTGAATAGTTACTCCGGTTGGGCTGCTTGTGGTATTGGCTTTACTCTAGGAAATACTGCTTTGATCATTACAGGTGCTCTTGTTGGTGCATCTGGCGCGATCCTAAGTTACATCATGTGTAAGGCGATGAACCGTTCTATCATTAATGTAATACTTGGTGGTTTCGGTGGTGAAACTGATACAGGACCTGCTGCGGCGGGTAGTGTTGAAGATCGCCCTGTTAAATCAGGTAGTGCTGATGATGCTGCATTCCTTATGAAAAATGCTTCTTCTGTTATTATCGTACCGGGTTACGGTATGGCGGTTGCACAAGCGCAGCATGCATTGCGTGAAATGGGTGACTTACTTAAAGCTGAAGGCGTTAAGGTTCGTTATGCGATCCATCCTGTGGCTGGTCGTATGCCGGGTCACATGAACGTTCTTCTTGCAGAAGCAAATGTACCATATGATGATGTATTGGAATTAGACGAAATCAACCGTGATTTCTCTCAAACTGATGTGGCATTTGTTATTGGTGCGAATGATGTGACGAACCCAGCTGCAAAAACAGATCCTGCTAGCCCTATTTATGGCATGCCTATTTTGGATGTGGAAAATGCGGGGCAGGTTCTATTCATTAAGCGTTCTATGGCTGCTGGTTATGCAGGGGTTCAAAATGAACTCTTCTTCCGGGATAATACAATGATGCTATTTGCTGATGCTAAGAAAATGGTGGAGAATATCGTTAAAGCTTTGGATTAATCACTTAATCCATAAATTCTTAAAAAGGGCGATAACCTTGAGGTTATTGCCCTTTTTTTATTCTCACATGACTGTGATCTGATTTGAAGTAGGTTTTATTGATTAATTGATGATTTGTTCTTATATTAACAAGGTAAGTGGCGCCTGAATCCCAAGTTTTATGCCAGTATTGTAGGCGTTGGAAATAGGTTAATTAATTCATAGCCTTCTAACGAAATGGTATGGTAATTGCTCTATTAAAGGTTCACTGCAAATTAACAAGTAAACT
>CBFCZA010000219.1:0-5476 GCA_965602285.1 uncultured Curvivirga sp.
GCAAGCATGTGAAAAAGACTATCAGTACCTTAAAGATGTGCTTGCGGAAATTCACCGTGCAGCCAACGAAGGCGTTTACGACATTCGTGGCTTTGGCGCGAAACGTAAGGTACCAACATTTGATGACCTTGTTCTTCTAGGTGCATCAGTTTCACGTTACCCTTTGGAAGGTTACCGTGAAGCATGTAGCACAGGGGTAACACTCGGTACTCGTTTTGCGAAAAACCCAATTAAACTGGACATCCCTATCACGATTGCTGGTATGAGCTTTGGTGCGTTAGGCGCCAATGCAAAAGCCTCTATCGGTGGTGCGGCTACTCAAATGGGTACAAGTACAACAACTGGTGATGGTGGTATGACTGATGAGGAACGTGGTTCTTCTAAAACATTGGTTTATCAAATTCTGCCTTCTCGTTATGGCATGAACCCAGATCATTTACGTAAAGCTGATGCAATTGAAATTGTATTAGGTCAAGGTGCAAAACCTGGCGGCGGTGGCATGTTGCTAGGTCAAAAGATCACCGAACGTGTTGCTGGCATGCGTACCCTTCCTGAAGGTATAGATCAACGCAGTGCGTGTCGTCATCCGGATTGGACTGGTCCTGATGATCTTGAAATCAAAATTAACGAACTTCGTGAAATCACCAACTGGGAAAAACCAATCTATGTAAAAGTTGGTGCTACGCGTGTTGCATATGATGTTGCCTTGGCTGTAAAAGCTGGTGCGGATGTTATTGTGATGGATGGTATGCAAGGCGGAACAGCTGCAACACAAGATGTATTCATTGAACATGTTGGAATTCCAACTTTACCTGCCGTTCGTCTGGCTGTTGATGCCTTAATCGAACTAGGTATGCATCGTAAAGTTCAATTGATTATTTCTGGTGGTATCCGTTCTGGTGCTGACGTTGCGAAGGCTTTGGCACTTGGTGCTGATGCGGTTGCAATTGGTTCTGCAACAATGGTTGCCTTGGGTTGTAACAAACCAGTTTATACAGAAGATTATCACGCAATTGGTACAGAACCTGGCTTCTGTCATCATTGCCACACAGGTAAATGCCCTGTGGGTGTTGCGACACAAGATCCAGAACTTGAAAAACGTTTACCACCTGAAATGGGTAGCCGTTACCTAGCAAACTATCTCAATACGATGGTGTTAGAACTTCAAACTTTGGCGCGTGCATGTGGCAAAAACTCTGTTCACAATCTAGAGCCAGAAGATTTAGTAGCAATGACAATGGAAGCAGCCGCAATGGCACGTGTACCATTGGCGGGAACCAATTGGATCCCAGGCCAAGGTGGCAACTTTTAATATATAAAAAAACACTATGATTTATCCCCAAGTTTGATACCTTGGGGATAAATCGTAATAAGAAAATTTTGTGCTGCGGGAACAACACAAATAATGATTAGGGAGACAATAAATGACTATCGATTTAGCCCAAGTGGCTGCTGAAAAGGGCATCAAATATTTTCTAGTAAGTTTTGTAGATTTATTTGGTGTATTGCGTGCGAAACTTGTTCCAACAGAAGGCATCGCAGATATGCAAAAAAATGGCGCAGGCTTTGCTGGCTTTGCGACATATTTGGACATGGGCCCTGCTGATGGCGACCTAATGGCCATCCCAGATCCAGAAAGCATGATTCAACTTCCATGGAAAAAAGAAGTCGCTTGGTTGGCGTCTGATTTATACCTAGAAGGTGTTGCTGTTGAAGCATCTCCACGTATTGCCTTGAAGCGTCAAATCGCGAAATTAGCAGATAAAGGCTATCGTATGAAAACGGGTGTGGAATGTGAATTCTTCCTCATTGCACAAGACGGTTCAAACACAGCTGATCCATTGGATACTGCTGACAAACCTTGTTATGATCAAAGTGCCCTTATGCGTCGTTATGATGTGGTTACAGAAATCTGTGATTACATGCTAGAGATGGATTGGAAGCCTTACCAAAACGATCATGAAGATGCCAATGGTCAATGGGAAATGAACTGGGAATTTGATGATTGCTTAAAAACAGCGGACCGTCATGACTTCTTCAAATATATGGCGAAAACCATCGCAGAGAAACATGGTTTCCGCGCGACATTCATGCCAAAACCATTCCCTGCCCTAACAGGTAACGGCTGTCACTCTCATGTATCCTTATGGGATGAAACGGGTAAAAAGAACCTTTTCGAAGATGATTCAGATGAAATGGGCCTCAGCAAAGAAGCTTATCAATTCCTTGGTGGCCTTATCCATAGTGCAGAAGAACTTTGTTCTTTGTTCAACCCAACAGTGAACAGTTACAAACGCATCAATGCACCGCGCACAACTTCTGGCGCAACATGGGCACCAAACTCTGTAACATATGGCGGCAACAACCGTACACATATGATCCGTATTCCAGGACCAGGTCGTTTTGAATTGCGTCTCATGGATGGGGCAACGAACCCTTACCTTTGCCAAGCAGGCATCCTTGTTGCCGGTCTAGACGGCATGAACAATGATCGTGATCCGGGCAAACGCCTAGACATCGACATGTATCAAGATGCGCATTTGGTGAAAGATTGTAAAAAACTTCCATTGAATATGCTTGATGCGATACGTCTAACCAAAGGCAGTGAAATCCTTGCTGATGGTTTTGGTGCTGATGTTGTAAAAAGCTATACAGACCTAAAACAAATCGAATGGGATCGTTATGCTGCGAGCCTAAGCCAATGGGAATTGGACAATACATTAGACTGCTAATATCGTTTTTGTATTTAGAAGATATAAAAAGCTGGTGGAGAGAGATCTCCCCAGCTGTTTGCTTAGCTGTAACAAGCCTAAAAACTATATTTGTATGTTTCAGCGAATATGCCATGATGCGCCCATAAAAAATTTACTAATAATTATAAGGACGTGGGTTCATGGGTATTGTTTCAGAGGTAATATTACCAATTGCATTAGCATTCATCATGCTGACGTTAGGTCTTGGCTTAACAGGGGCCGATTTCAAACGGGTAGCATTACAACCAAAAGATTTTATCGCGGGTATGATCTCACAGATCATTTTGCTGCCTATCATTGGTTTTGGATTAATTTATTTTTGGGGAGATACGATTGCCCCAGAACTAGCCATGGGTGTTATGCTCATCGCTGCCGCACCGGGTGGGCCAACATCTAATATTTTAACAGCCTTAGGAAAAGGCGACGTGGCCTTATCTGTAACGATGACTGCCGTAACAAGCCTAACAGGCCTTTTAACAATTCCCATCGTTATTGGTTTTTCTTATGAATATATTATGGACGGTGCACCAGAAGCGTTCTCTATCACGGCACTTGCCTTAAAGATTTTCATCATCGCAACACTGCCTGTTCTCATCGGTATGTTGGTTCGAAAATCTATGCCAAGCCTAACCTTAAAAATCGAACCTATTGCAGGTAAAATTTCAACGGCCTTTTTCATCATCGTATTAATAGGCGCAATTGTAAAAGAACGCAGTAACCTTGTTCCTTACTTCACAGATGCGGGCACTATAACCTTGGTATTAAATGTGATCATGATGGCTTTGGCTTATTTCCTTGCCAAATCATTTGGATCAGGTCCACGTCAGCAAACCGCCATCTCCATTGAATGCGGTCTGCAAAACGGGACGTTAGCAATCACCATTGGGACACTGCTATTTGGTGGTGGCCTTTTTATCATCCCTGCTGCGACTTACAGCCTTATCATGTTCGCAACCAGTTTAATTTTGGTCTATCTAAATAGAAAACGTAATCAAGAGGTTTAAATTTTATTTAGATTTATTGAACCTTCATTTTTTCGAAACTTTGATCAACCTGTTCATAGCTTCGAATATAATCTGCAGGTCTAAGAACATAGCCGTCTTTATGTGGAATCAAGCGAATGATAGCCCCTTTACAATCGGGGTTATCTATTCCCTCTTTCATAAGAACATAACCTTCAGTTCCGACGAAATACCCACATAAGGCCGCGGCAAATTGCTCTCCATTTTGAAGATGTGCGTCTTCTTTTAAGCCATCCCCAAGGATATAGGCGAAATCATCAATTGTAACTCCTGGCATTGCCATCATGGCAGTTTCAGCCAATTGTTCCATCTCTGTTAAACTGATATCAATGCGGAAGATAGGGGATTGCTTTTTAAGCTTAGGAAGTCCCTTTGCAGGCTTTGCACTACTACGTTTTTCTACAACCAACCCCAAGGCAATTGTATTTGTATTCTTGGCTAATTCCCGAAGTTGCTTCTTTTCTTCACTATCTCCAACAGCCTGATCATTACTAGTTACGACCTCTTCTTTAACAACTGGATTTTCTTTTTCCTGTAGTATGAGGTGCACCCGTGCATCTGCATTTGAGACATTATTTTCCTTGGCGAAGAGCTTTATTTCTTTAGCGGAGGGCATAGGTAGCATCCTGTCTTGTAAATTCATTGATAATCCTTATAAAATGGCTAATGACAGACAGCCAAACTGTCAATATATTTACCACTTATTATAAAAACATAATGTGAAGCAGGAAAATATGTGGGTTGAACAATTTTATGGGTTAAGTCGCCTAGATAAAACAATAAAAGATGTCTTAATTCGTGAAGCAACCATAAAAAAAATTGCCAAAGATAAAATATTGTTTGGACCGGGAACCGCACCTGATCATCTTTTATTTCTGATCAATGGTACCATACGTGTGCAACAAGTCTCTCCAAATGGGCGCGAAATTGTTCTCTATCGGGTTAATGCGGGTGAAAGTTGCGTACTGACCACCGCTTGTCTTTTGGCCTATGAAGATTACTTAGCAGAAGGTATCGCAGAAACCGAATTAGAAGTAGCCGCAATTCCACGGGCGGTTTTTGAAGATCTTCTATCTAGATCTCAAGATTTTCGCCATTTCGTTTTTTCGGCATATTCACGTCGCGTGACAGAATTATTTCACCTTATCCAAGAAGTAACATTCACTAAAATTGATATACGCCTTGCCCAAAAACTGTTAGAACTTTCTAAAGATAATCAAATCAGAAACTTCACCCATCAAGATCTCGCAACTGAGCTAGGCACTGTTCGTGAAGTTATTAGTAGGCAGTTACAAGAATTTCAACGTCGTGGCTGGGTAAAGGTTTCAAGAGGTGCCATTGACCTTTTAGACCTTAAGGCATTGAAAAAACTATCATCTGAATAATATTTTTTATTTATTTTCAATGATGGTGACAAAGTCACTTACAAGCTTACTATTTCAGGTTAATCTAATTTTAGAATTAACGAGTAGTAGGACCAGATAATGTCAATTTCCCCAATTGTAAAAGCCTTCTTTGATGAAGCAACATACACAGTTACCTATGTTGTACAGGACCCGACAGGATCAGAATGTGCAATCATTGATTCTGTATTGGCTTTTGATCCTGTTTCTGGTCGTACAGATACAGCCCCCGCTGATGTGGTTATTAAATATATTGAAGAAAATCTCCGACAACAGAAAAAAAGCCTTCGCGAGGCTT
>CBFCZA010000220.1:0-5464 GCA_965602285.1 uncultured Curvivirga sp.
TGGAAGAAGAAAAACTTGTAGAGAAAGTTCAAAATGAAACGGGCCCATATTTGGCAAAACGCTTAGCTGAATTAGATGATCATCCTATCGTTGGGCAAACTCGTTCTGTCGGGATGGTTTGTGCTATTGAGATAACGAATGATAAAAAACTTCGTACTCGTTTTCCTGATGAGGGTACTGCTGGAAATCTCTGTCGCGATGAATTCTTCAAACGCAATGTTATTATGCGTGCTTGTGGTGATGTGATGGTTGCTTCTCCTCCGTTGATTATCACTAAAGAAGAAATTGATCATTTGATTGATACAGCACGCGAATGCCTTGATGCGACTGCTAAAACCCTTGGTGTAATGTAATAATCATTTTGTTTTAAGGTCTATACTTAAAGCCCCTCCTAAATCTTCTTTTCTTAAAAGAACCCCTCTATAAAAATAGAGGGGGCAAGGTGAGTTTAAAAGGGGGGTAGGCCCCTTCTTAAAGTTGGGGGAGGGGAGACGAAGAGGCCTACTGGGTATTATCTCTTAAGAACTATCTTAATGCGACAATCAGTTGTTTCTAACTAATGACTAATTTATATCAAATTTTAGATAAATATTCAATGTAAAAAATAATATATGTAATCACGTTCTCGTGAACGAATTTTAAAACCAGCTTTAGAATGTAAATATTTAATTACTTTAAGGCGCGAATGAATTCAGAAGCGTCGGGGCGTTGCACATCTCTTGGGGCTTCACTTGCAGTGCCTATATAAAGAAAACCTACAATTTGATCCTTTTCAGCCATGCCTATAGAAGATTTAATATGGGGATGGAATGCAGGCCATCCGGTTAACAAAACACCACCAAATCCTTTGTCTTGAAGGGCTAAAAGTATGTTTTCTGTGGCACATGATACGGTAACGACTTGTTCAATTGGTGGGACTTTAGGATGGTCTTCAGTAATTTCAGCCCAAATAGTGACAATCAATGGTGCACGTAATGGCTTAAGCTTGATTGCATCAACAGCTTCTTTATCGGATTCTGGTTTATCTTGAAGAAGGGCTTCTGCAAAATATTCCCCTAATTGATTTCTTTCGTCCCCTCGTAGAATCGTGAATCTCCATGGGCGGATTGCACCATGGTCCGGTGCACTCATGCCTGTTTGAAGAATTTCTAAAAGTTCTGCTTCGTTAGGGGCCGGTTCTGATAAAAGGGCTGCTTTGACGGAGCGACGTTGGTTAAGCTTTTTGATCATATCCATTGGAAAAATCTCTTTGTTATGTTTTGTGTTTAGACGTTAAAAAATATTGGTTAATCTTGCCTACGTAATTTAAAGATACAGAAGGCTGCAATGATACCGGAAACAAAACCTGCAAGATGAGCCTCCCATGCAATGCGACCACCTATGGATTCTGTAGGTGCTAGGATAAACAAAAAGTTCATCCCCACCCATATGGCGACAAAGGTTAAGATGCGCCCCTTTGAAGCAAACGGCATGGAAGCAGAAATACCAGCCTTAGCAAGTATCCAAGAAAAATAAATGAGCGCGCCTAATACGGCTGAAATTGCATCTGATGCACCTATCATAGGGGTCAATGAATATGGTGCCATTGCGGTGACGGAAACAGAACCTGCGATTGCGCCAATGATGATGATAAGTATAAATCGTTCAGTGCCAATTAACCTATGTAATGCTGTTCCAAAGGCTAGAAACATACCCAAATTACTGAATAGATGCATCCAGTTCGCATGCAATAAAATGTGACCGATAGGGGAAATAAGCGAGGCTAAAGGGTCGTGCCAGATAAGGTCTGCTGTTGTGAAACGCGCAGGAATGAACGCAAGTTTAATCGCGATTGGCCCAAGATAGTTTGCGGGTAAATATTCAAAACCAATATGTATGATAACCAATACCAAACACATCCATTTAAGTAGAGGAGGAAGATTGAACATAGGTTCCGAATCCTCGTGTGAACGAGCTGTTTCTTCGGGATCGTTATCTTGTCCGTAGGGTGTGGGCATCGGGAATAGTCCTATAACCAGTATCAATTGATTGTAAATTTAAAGTAAAGAAACTAACAGAGTGGGACAACTCTCAATTTTTCATAATTAATGTATTTTCAAGCTATCCGTTACAGGCCATTATTCAAAGGTAACTATAGATAATTAATTTTAGGGGACTGTCATGCTTGCACAATGGCTCGATCGATCAGGACAAATTTATGGTGATCATGTTGCTATCGCACTTGGGCGTCGGGCATTTATGTCATATGCGGAGCTTGCTGAACGTGCTGCACGTTTTGCTTCAGGGCTTTCTAGCAATCTAGAGTTTTCTATTGGAACACGTATCGCAATATTTGCTACCAATTATCCTGAATATCTGGAAGTATTATTTGGGGCATGGCATGCGGGCATGGTGGTTGTTCCTATCAACAATAAACTTCATCCTAAAGAAGTTACGGATATTTTAGCAGATAGTGACGCTAACCTTTGTGTGATGAGCCCAGATCTTGCTAAAAAGTGGGAAGGGTCTACACCTGATAAATGTCGTATGGTTGTCATTGGGGAGGATAGTTACGATGATTTATTTCATGAACCACCGATTATGGCATTCCCTGTGGACCAAGATGATATGGCGTGGTTGTTTTATACCAGTGGTACAACAGGCAAGCCAAAAGGCGCGATGTTAAGTTATAGAAATTTGGTCGCGATGAGTTTGGGCTATCACAGTGATGTGGATAAAGTATTACCCGGACATTCGATCATTCATGCCGCCCCAATGAGCCATGGTTCAGGAATTTATGCCATTCCGCAAGTTGCAATGGGGGCGGTGAATGTCATACCTGAATCCGGAAGATTTGATCCACAAGAAATTGAAAGCCTTTATAAGACATGGCGAAATGCCACTATGTTTGCAGCACCAACAATGGTTAACCGTATGGTTGAGGCCGAATTAGATCCTGAAGGGTTGAAAAATTTAATTTATGGCGGCGGACCAATGTATGTTGCCGATGCTATACGGGCGCGAAAAATATTTCCCAATCGTTTGACCCAAATTTATGGGCAAGGTGAAAGTCCCATGTCTATCACTGTTTTGCCGACTTCTGTCATCGAAGATATCAAGCACCCAGAATGGGAGAGTCGCCTTGCATCTGTTGGTTTTGCAAATATGGCTGTTGAAGTGATGATTATTAACGAAAATGGTTTTCAGGCAGATATTGGTGAAACAGGTGAGATTTTGGTAAAGGGTGATGCTGTTATGAAAGGATATTGGCATAATCCAGAAGCATCAATTAACACCATTCGCGGTGGTTGGCTTTATACAGGTGACATGGGGGCAACGGATCATGCTGGTTTTATCACCCTTAAAGATCGGTCTAAAGATGTGATTATTTCTGGCGGCAGTAATATTTACCCAAGAGAAGTAGAAGAAGTTCTTTTACGTCACCCTAAAGTTCGTGAAGTATCTGTGATTTCACGACAAGACGAAGAGTGGGGCGAAGTCCCTATTGCTTATGTTGTCGGTGATGCCACGGATCAAGAGTTGGATGCATTATGCATGTCTGAAATCGCACGATTTAAACGTCCCAAGGCTTATATCCATATGGAAAATTTACCGAAAAATAATTATGGAAAAATTTTGAAAACGGTCCTTCGTGAGCTTGATTCGCAAAAGGCTTAATAGAAATTAAATTATGTAATTTCTTGGGCTAACCTAACGGCTGTTTGTCCTTGGCGTGCACCATGTTGGGGCATGATCAAGTAACAATTGTCATAAGGCGTATAGATTTCATTTTTACTGTCATGTCCAAGAAGGGTTCCTTTATTTGGCATTATTTCCATTGGGTTGACAGATTTCGTAAAAAAGAAAGCATCATTCTTTACGGTAATAACATCGGTTACACGTAGTTTTCTCTGTAGTTCTTCTCTTGGAAAAAGATAGGGAAAGCAAAGCTCTTCTTCAATTAAATCAAAATGATGTAAGAAACGATAACAAACTTCAATGGCTACCTCTGCACTGCTTTTTTTCCAATGTTGGCCGCATTCTAATAATAAAGCATTTTTAGAGGATGTTGGATCGATAAATTTTGCATAATCACGAAGCCTTACCCCAGCCAAATGGCCTTCATCCATGATTATGAAACCCGGGGCGTAAAGGTTTTGTGCAAGAGATAACCCTTTTTCAAGTGGCCCAGATAAAAGTAGGGGAGGGCAATCGTCCCCCATTGAATGCAAATCAAGTAGTATATCGGCTTCTTCAATGATCGGGCGTAGTTCTTTTGCGCGTCGTATTTCTTGGTTTATGATAGTGCCTTCTAATGTTTTTACATCCCATATTCGGTTAAAATCATGATCGATAAATCTTGAGTGATACGGGCGTTTAGGATCGAACGTTTGATAAGCATCAACATTGGCAAAAACCAAGCTTAACTTTCCCCGAATGGGACGAACGTTTTCACTTAAAAGATGGTCTAGGGCAATGGCACCGCATATTTCATTACCATGTACAATGGCGCTGATAATGATATGGGGACCAGATATGCCACTGTCGAATTGGTGAACGTATTCAATATTTTGATTGGAAAAAACCACCCCCTTGCGATAGGAAGAAATGTCAGGGGCTATCAATTCAAGCTCTGAGGATTTTCTATAGGATGGTCGCATGTCAAAAGCCTATAATAATTTTCCCTTATATAGTGCTAAATATCTAATCAAATGTCAAAACCCCACATTAAATTATGGTTGAGGAAGTTGTTTGTCTTTCTCCGGTGCGGAAATAGGATGTCTGTTCTTTTCTTCTTGAGGGCGATCTAACAGATAATCACATAAAGCGGCTGCACCCCACATGCTTGTTAAGGCTAACCATGCTGTGATGGCAAAGATTGAACCGCCAGAAATTCCTGCACCAACGGCACAGCCACCGGCTAACATTCCACCAAATCCCATCAAAATCGCACCGAAGATATAGCGACGCATACTTTGTCCGCCTTGGAAGCCTTCAAGTTTTAATTCCTTGGCAAAGGCAGCAGCGACAAAAGAACCTATAAAAATGCCGGGAACCAACCCCATGTCAAAATCTGCTTTTCCGCCAATTGGAGATAATACTAACATAAGAATATCTGCAGAAGGTCCTGTTAATCTAACACCTTGTACGTTGGCGACATCGAATGTTTGTAATGATAAATTGTAAGTCACATACCATGTTAAGGCGACACCTGCGCCTACACCTATACCACCAAAAGAGACCCAATAAGATAGTTTCGCGCGATAAGCATAATAGATTGCGACAGCTAAGCAGAAGAGGCCGAAAATTAGACCAGCGGTGCTGTTTAAATTTAGGCTTGCCAGTATGTCTAAATCGCTGCCACTTGCGGTCCATAATTGAGCAAGCGGGTCACGTATTGGGGCTAGTGCACCACGCAAAGCAGCTTGTGCACTTACGGTGAATATCAACCCAGAAAGTAGGGCACGTAAATTACCATTTGCAG
>CBFCZA010000221.1:0-5436 GCA_965602285.1 uncultured Curvivirga sp.
AATAGACTGGGTAACAGATAAATTCGAAAGCATGAAAGAAAACACACCAGCGGCACCAATGATAAATAAGATCATGACACTTTCGCGTGTTGAATCACGTAAAATAGCCCAAAGGTCTTTTGGTGATTTTAACTTATAAATAATGACCGCAACAACAACGCATAACAACGCCCCAACAGCAGCCGTTTCAGATGGGGTGGCTACCCCACCATAAAGTGCATATAAAACGCCCAAAATGATCATAATGAAAGGCAACACACGCGGTAGAATTTGGAACTTCTCAGCCCATGTATAACGTGCTTGTCCCATCGCAACATGGCCCGCGCCTTGGCGCCATGTGTCAAAAATAGACCATGCCATGAATAGAACAACCAAAAGAAAGCCCGGTACGACGCCTGCCAAGAACAAACGCCCAATAGACGTTTCTGTGGCAATACCATAGACAATCATTGTAACAGAAGGTGGTATCAAAATACCAAGCGTACCCCCTGCGGCAATAGATCCTGCAGCCACACTATCAGGATAGCCACGTTTCCTCATTTCAGGAATACCCATTTTACCAATCGCCGCACATGTGGCGGGTGAAGATCCGGACATCGCAGCAAATAATGCACATGCCCCAAGATTAGAAACCACAAGGCCACCGGGTACACGTGTCAACCAACGTTCCAATGCTTCATAAAGGTCTGCACCGGCACGTGTTGACGAAACAGCCGCCCCCATGATGATAAACATTGGAATAGAAAGAAGTGCAAAATTGTCGAGCTTGCCAAAGAATAATTCTGGCAGCAGATCAACATAAGAGAAACCTTCAAAAATGATTAAGAAAAAGGCAGAGACGACCAATAACCCAACAGCAACAGAAATGCCGGAGAATAATACGATAACAGTGGTTAGGGCTACAAGCCCGCCAATTACAAGCGGATCCATTAACTTAACTCCTCGGCATCATGGGGGACCATCATTTTATCATGATCACTGGCTACTTCCCAAAAATCGGCCAATAATTGCAACACAAACAAACTAAAACCAACAGGCATGGCCAAATATGGTATCCATAGGCGAACACCCCAAACTGTATCTGAAAGCCATCCACGCGAAAAAGCTGTATGAAATAATTCAAATCCATAAACGGCCATGATTGTAATAACCGCCAATGTTAAAAGAAGGGTAAAAAGTGTTAGAAGCTTCTGCAACGGCGCAGGTAATATAAGTGGCAATAAATCCACATTCACATGCCCACGAAGCTTCTGAACATATGGCAGGCCAATGATCGTCGCGGAAATCATCAAATACGTTATCGTTTCCGTTTGCCAAATGGTTGATTCATTCATCACAGAACGAACCCAAATCATTTGGCAAGTAATCAGCACTGAAATAAAAATCATAGATGCAGATACGACGCCACAAATGGTCGATATGTTACCGATGGTTTTTAGAATGATATTTTGATCACTCTTCTGGGGGGAAGAAGATGTGTCGGTCATAGGGAACGTCCTAAATCAAATACAATAAAAAATTAGTCTTAAAAAAATATAGCCTAGATTCTCTCTAGGCAGATATCATTATCACGGGTATTGGTGGAGCCATTATTGCCCCACCAAAATAAACCCGCGTAATAACAAAGCTTATTATTCTACAGCAAGTGCAAGATCTAAAAGCTTTTGGCCATTTTCAGTTTTCTCAACAAAAGTTTTGTAAGAAGAACCTTTGGCAATTTCACGCCATGCGTTGAAATCTGCATCAGACATAGCAGCAATTTCTACACCCGCTTCACGGAATTTATCCGCAGCAGCATTATCCGCTTTTTTAGCTTCAGTAAGATAAAATGCTTGTGCTTTCTTAGATGCTGCCAACAAAGCAGCTTGTTGGTCTGCGTTTAAGCTTTCGAATTTAGACTTGCTGATCAACATTGGTTGATACATGAACCATAACGCAACATCACCAGCCGGTGTGAAACATTTGATTTGCTCATACAAACGATAAGAAACAAAACTAGACGACGATGTGTTCGCACCGTTTAAAACACCAGTTTGCATTGCGCTGTAAATTTCTGAAGATGGCATCGATGCGATAGAAGCACCAGCCGCAGCAACCATTTCTTCGAAAGCTTTACCCGCAGCACGCATTTGCATGCCTTTTACGTCATCGGGGCCAGTAATACATTTATCTTTACCACCAAAGCCGCCAGCTAAATATCCATGAACAAGGATCATGCCGTCATCTTTTGCCATGATATTTTCAATTTCTTTCATGAAAGGCGAAGATGTTAAACGCGCACCATGATCATGATTTTTAACCATACCTGGCATCAAAGTCAGGTTATATGCAGGGCGTTGGCCTGCAGCATATGCAAGTGGCAATACAGTCATATCCAAGCGTCCACGGGACATTGCTGTATATTGCTCTTTTGGCTTAAATAGAGCTTTACCAGGAAAAATTTTGATTTCCAAATCTACACCAGCAGCAGCCACATCGTCCGCAACCATTTGGGCTACTTTATGACGGACATCTTTTGTCGACCATTGGTGACTAAGCTTTAGTTCTGTTGCAGAAGCACTCCCCATTGCAAAACTTGTAGCTATAATAGCAGCAGTTGCTGCACCCTTCATGCGGTTGCTAAAAAACTTACGCATCTCAATCTCCCTATTATAATAAATACCGCAGCCTAGTGTTCATCTTTATTTTTCTGGCTGCTTAGATGTGATTTTTATTCCATAGAATGAATTCCCAGTCAACAAACATGTATACATAATTTAGTTTGATGAATGATAAGAACCGTTATATACATTCTAAGAGATTAATATTAAACAAAAGTAAAACACATTATTATCATGGTAAAACAAGCAGATATAGTTCGTGAAACGCTAGAAGAAGAAATTCTAACGGGCCATCTAAAGCCCGGAGATAGGCTTGAAGAGCTGGTGTTAGCTAAGCGGTTTAATGTATCGCGCACACCGATTCGCGAAACCCTTTTTCAACTAGCTGCATCAGGCCTAGTCGAAACGCAAACAAGGCGCGGAACTTTCGTCACAAAAATTGGCCCCCGCCAATTGATGGAAATGTTCGATGTGATGGCTGAACTTGAAAGCATGTGCGCGCGCCTTGCCGCCAGACGCGCGGAACCTGCAGATCTTAAAATTCTGACAGAAGCCCATGAAGCCTGTACCAAGGCCAGCAATGCAAAAGACGGGGATGATTATTTTTACGAAAATGAGAGTTTCCACGCGGCTATCCGAAATGCCAGCCATAATCATTTTTTAATTGAGCAAGCAACAGCCCTTCACAAACGGCTTAGGCCCTATCGTCGCCTACAGCTGCGGACCAGAGGACGGATTTCGGTATCCTTTAATGAACATGATCAGGTCATTACCGCCATCAATAATGGGGACGAGGAAACCGCCAGTAAAACCATGCGGGCGCATATTGAAGTTCAAGGTGAACGTTTCACTGATCTTCTCATTTCCTTAGATATTGCTTAACACTTTTTCTACCCGTGCCTTAACCTTAAATATAGCCTCTTCTTTCACAGGACCAAACCCACGAATATCCATGGGGGCTTTTAGAATTTCCAGCCAAGCATTTGCATTTTCTGCTGTCAAAGAAACCTCAGCTCTCTCAATAAGGTCTTCATACCAGCCAATCAAGGCACGTTCCATTTTACGTTCTTCTGAATACCCAAACGGATCAAAGGCTGTACCGCGTAAAGATTTAAATTGTTTTAAGAATTTAAACGCAATTTTCATCCAGCCCCCAAAAGCTTTCTTTTGTGGGCGGCCTCTCGCATCCTTTCCAACAGAAAGAACAGGTGGTGCCATATGATACTTTACCTTGAAGTCTCCTGTGAATTCTTTAGCCAATTTCTGTTCAAACCCTGTATCAGTATATAGGCGGGCGACTTCATATTCATCCTTATATGACATAAGTTTAAACAAAGACTTTAGGGCCGTTTTGGTAAATTCATCCGCAAATTCATTTGGAAGAGAAGCCTTAAATTCATTGATGGCTTGCTTAAATCTTTCTCCATAAGCTGCATTTTGATACTCGGTTAAGAAATCAGTACGCCGTATCAACATTTCCTCTAAGGTTTCTTCTGTCTTTGGGCTAAGGCCCATTGCCTTAGTCAATTCATCTGGTTTTTCCGCCATAATACGACCCAAGGCAAAGGCACGACGGTTCTTCTCTATCGCCACACCGTTTAGCTCTATAGCACGATCCAGCGCCTCAAAAGACACAGGGACTAAACCTTTTTGCCACGCGGCCCCCAGCATCATAATATTAGCAAAAACACTATCGCCTAATAAGGATTCAGCCGCCTTATTCGCATTAAACGCATATAGATTATCACGACCTACGACCGCCTCAATGGCCCCTTGTCGTTCTTCAACCCGAAGACTTGCGTCCCGACGTTGTACGATATCCCCTGTGGGCATTTCCGCTTGGTTCAATATGACCTTCGTTTTGTCATTATAACAAACTGACGCTTTGGGTGATGAAGATACAACAATGTCACAACCGATCACAGCATCGGCGGCACGCGCATCAATGCGTACCTGATGTATATCAGCGGGGGTCGGTGCCAATCGAATGAAACTTAATACAGTGCCAAACTTTTGAGCAAAACCTGTAAAATCTAGAACACTAGATCCTTTCCCTTCAAGATGGGCCGCCATGGTAATTAAGGCACCAACAGTCACGACGCCTGTACCGCCAACACCTGTCACCAATAGGTCATAAGGTTTTTCGATAGCCTTAATCATCGGCTGTTTAATATCTTGGCTCATGGCTACTAAATCTAATTCAGCACCTGTTTTCTTTTTGCGCTCTGCACCTTCAACAGTGACGAAACTTGGACAGAAACCATTCAAACATGAAAAATCTTTGTTACAGTTTGAAAGGTTGATTTGACGCTTTCGCCCAAACTCAGTTTCCAATGGTTCTACGCTTAAACAATTTGATTCAACTGAGCAATCACCACACCCCTCACAAACCAAATCATTAATGAAGGCGAACTTCTTAGGATCTTCCATCATGCCCCGTTTGCGACGGCGGCGTTTTTCTGTGGCGCAAGTTTGTTCATACACCAATACGGAGACACCTTCCACTTGGCGCAATTCCCTTTGGACCACATCCAGCTTGCTTCGAGGGTGAAGCGTCATGCCCGCCGGAAAATCACTCATGGCGAATTTATCAGGATCATCAGAAACAAGGGCTATTCTTTCCACCCCTTCAGATCGGCAAATATGTGTAATAGCCTGCACGCTCACCGGTCCATCAACAGGCTGCCCTCCGGTCATCGCTACAGCATCATTATATAAGATTTTATAGGTAATATTGGCCTTTGCCGCCACAGATTGGCGAATAGCCATAGACCCTGAATGATACCATGTGCCTTCGCCTAAGTTTTGGAAAATATGGTTGTTGCCTGTGCAACGG
>CBFCZA010000222.1:0-5430 GCA_965602285.1 uncultured Curvivirga sp.
AAAGCACACCGCGAAAGAAAGCTTCGCTTAAAGAGAGCTCGACTTTTCCCATGGCAATATTTTGAGCTGTAATCGCGACGACTCCGTTTCCTGCGTTTAAGCTACCCGCCATGACCATTAGAAACAGGATGAAGGTTGCGCCGAGAAAATTACCTAGATACACATAAAACCAATTACGTAATAATTGAAACAACGTAATACGTTTGTCCGCCCAAGCAATGACCACAAGGTTATTTCCTGTGAATAGCTCGGCACCAGCAATGACGACTAAAATGAGCCCTAATGAGAAAACGACCCCGCCAATAAGCTTTTGCAGCCCAAAGCCTATATCAATTCCAGAAATTACTAGGGTATAGAACATGCCGCCAAAGGCAATGAACGCACCTGCCATGATACCTAATGTGATCGTTTTTAGGGCAGGGAGCTTTGCCTTATTCACACCTGCATTTTCAACACGATGTGCTATTTCTGAAGGGCTATAGGCATCAAAGTGAAAGTTATTTTGCTTTTCAGACATTTCATCTCCCTAAAACGAGTGGATTAAAATTAACAAAGACCTTAAGATAAAGAATTACCATCATAGTCTAACCCTTAGGCTTTAGAATGATCCATCTTTTTTTGATGATGTTCAGCTGAATTTGTTATGATTTTACATAGAAAGTTGATTAAATATTTCAAGTTTTTAGGTTCTAGGAAGTTTTTTAGGTCACAAAATAACGTTTTTAGGCGTTTAATATTAGCTACGTATGGGAATATTCCTGTGAACACAATTGTTTGACGTCGAATGGTTAAATGCATATTGTCGGCGGCGAAATTTATCAATTATATGTATTTTATTAAGGATTATTACAATGTTAACTATTAACCGACTTTCACTGGAAGATGCAGCACTCCTTATTGAAGGCGCTAAATTGAAGGCTGTTGAAATAGGCATTCCAATGTGTATCGCTATTGTTGATGAAGGTGGAAACCTTATTTCTTTCGATCGCATGGATGGCGGTAAAATCACCAGTGCCATTGTTGCACAAGATAAGGCATTCACAGCTGCTGGTGCTAAGAAGGCAACACATGAGTATAATGCTGCTTGTACCCCAGGAAGCCTAGTATTTGGTATCCATACAGCTATTGGTGGTCGCTTATGTATTGTTGGTGGTGGTTATCCAGTAATTGTTGATGGTGATGTTGTTGGTGGTATTGGCCTTAGTTCAGGTACACCACAACAAGATATGGAATGTGCCCAAGCTGGGATAGACTATTTCTTAGCTAACAGAAAATAGTCTTCCAATTACTGAATAAAAATGATCTTCATTAAAAACCCTGAATCAATGGATTATTGGTTTAGGGTTTTTTTTTGATCTGTAAATGATTTCTTACTTGCTTGCTTTGCTTCCATATAGAAGTCGCATCTTCCAAGGTCATTTAATGTATGGCAAGCAACCGGCTTCTCATTTTCAAGCTCACTATCTATATGGTGGCCGCATTTAGCACAATGAACCGTATCGCCGCATTTAATGAGCTTCTCTTCAGTCATGTTTATCTACCTAAATTAATTAGTGATCTAACTCTATAGCCTCTCTTGTACAATAATCACATATACCTAGCATTGATTTGTATCAAACTTTACAAATAGATGCTTTACTTGGTTCTAATGATTCTAATGTTCCTTGATTTCCTCTTTGGCAAAAATCGGTAAATTACTCTTAAATTGTACTTTCTTTTGATTTAGAAGTGCTTGCCGTAAAGGTAGGCCATTTCCGCTAGAGGCAGTCATTTTTTCTATGGGGGTCGGATTTGTAACTTTGGGCCAATACCCAGCTTGAGGGTTAGATCCTTCTTCTACAATTGAGAGAGGATCATCGTCTACCATCGCAGGGGTTTCTAAAATATCCATAAAGGTCCATGTGGCTTCTAATGGAATATTGTTAGGGTCATAAAAGTAAATAGACCAAAAAAGCCCATGATCTACAGCCCCGTGAACATCGAAACCTGCGGTTTCTAATTTATCTTTCAAAGCAAAAAGGTCCTCACAACTTTCAACGCTAAAGGAAACATGGTCAAAGCCCAAAGGATCTTGTGTGCGATTTCCGGGAAATTTTTGTTTCATAGGGCTGGCCCCATCATATTCAAAAAACGCCACTTGTGTGGAACCATCCCCAAGCAAAAAGAAGTAATGGCGATATCCGTCATGCCCAATACCCGCGACCAGCTCCATGCCAAGAAGGTCTCTATAAAATCTGGTGGTTTTGGTGATGTCCTTTGTTATGAAGGCAAGGTGATTAATTCCTGAAAGTGTTACCATGATATCCTACCAAATTTAATTATATAGTTGATAAGCTAGCTTAGCATATTTTGATTGGTTTCCGAAGACAGGAAGTTATTTGGTATCAGATAGTTTTAAAAACTTTTCTAAAAGCAAGTTCAGTTGATCAAAGTCATGATCAGAAAGCCCATGTGTTAATCGCTGCTGTGTTTTTACATGCTCAGTAATTGCTGTATCGATAATATTAAATCCCTTTTCAGTGAGGGAGATAAACACACTTCTTTTATCATCTGGGTTGTCAATACGGTCAACTAAACCAGCCTTAACCAATTGATCAATTCGATTGGTCATCGTACCAGATGTTACCATCATGGTGGCCAATAGGTCGTTTGGGGAAAGTTGGTGAGGCGAAGGTGATCGGCGCAAGGTTGCCAATACATCAAAGCTTGCTAGGTTCAGCCCATGCTTGGCAAATGTCTTGTCCATTTCTTTCGACAAATGTTGATTTATCCGTTTGAAACGACCAATCAAAGCCATAGACGTGACGTCTAAGTCAGGTCTAGCCAAATTCCATTGTTCAATAATCTTAGTTACTTGGTCCATGAAAGTGATCTTAAGTATTTTTTATCTTGACGTCAAGATTAATTAAAGTATCTTGATATCAAGATAAATAATGGAGAGCAACAAATGGCATATAAAACAGATTTGCTGATATCATCAATTGCACCGGCAATCTGGGGTAGCAGTTATATAATAACGACTGAGTTGCTACCGGATGGTTACCCAATGACAGTTGCAATGTTACGGGCATTGCCTGCGGGGATATTGCTGCTTCTTATGGTTCGGCAATTACCACCTTCCTTGGTATGGTGGGGAAAGGTCTTTATTTTAGGGGCGCTAAACTTTTCACTATTTTGGTGGCTTTTATTTGAAGCGGCCTACAGATTGCCGGGTGGGGTTGCGGCAACAATCGGGGCAATCCAGCCACTGTTTGTTATCTTTCTTTCTAAAATATTGATGGGTCGATCTATTAATATTTTTGTCTTTATCGCGGCTATTCTTGGTTTTGTTGGGGTGGGTTGCTTGATCTTAACGTCAGAAGCTCGTTTTGATATGATAGGTATAATGGCTGGGGCTTTAGGGGCTTTCTCTATGGCTACTGGGGTCGTATTGAGCCGAAAATGGCACCCACCAGTATCTGCCTTAACCTTCACAGCATGGCAAATGACAGCCGGTGGATTGCTGTTAGTTCCCGTTGCGCTCATTTGGGAACCTCCTCTTCCTGACCTGACGTCAGGAAATATTTTAGGCTTAATCTATTTAGGCCTGATAGGAGGCGCATTCACATATATTATTTGGTTCAGAGGGATTTCAAAGCTAGAGCCTGCAAACCTATCAATATTAGGTTTTTTGAGTCCAACCACAGCCGTAATTTTAGGATGGTGGATACTGGACCAAGACTTAAATATTTTCCAGTTATTAGGGGTAGCAATGGTCATGGGAAGCGTGTGGTTAAGTCAGAGGGCCTTAGAAATAAAGCCACAAATTATGTCCTCATCAAAGAACACAGTTAAAGGATAGAAAAATGAAAATTATTATATTTGGCGCCGCCGGCGATGTTGGTCGTAGGGTCGTTGATGAAGCTTTATCTCGCAATCATACTATTCAGGCAGTGGTTAGACAGAAAGAGCAGTTAGAATCTTTCCCAAAAGGCGTTGAAGCAATATTGGGTAATGTAGAGAGTTTACAAGAGATTGAAAATATTGTTGCAAAACAAGACCATATCATAAGTGCAATTCGCCCTGCTTTAGGGCTTGAGAGAGTTTTACCAGAACTAACACAAAACTTGTTAGAGTTGGTGGGTAAAGTAGGCAAAAAAATACATATTGTTGGTGGCGCGGCACGTTTAAAGCTACCTAACGGAAATGGAGAAACGGTATTAACAGCCCCTGGGTTTTTACCAGAATCTGTAAAGGAAATTGCGAGAGCTTGTTTTGAACAATATGAAATATGCGTGGAAAATTCTGTTACAAATTGGGTCTATGTGACTCCTTCTGCAATGTTACTGCCGGGAGAAAAAACGAATATTTATAGATTAGGTAAAGATGAGTTAATCATGGATGAAGACGGAAATTCATCTATATCAATGGAGGATTTTGCGGTCGCTATTTTAAATGATGTTGAAAATGCAAAAGATTATCAACGAAGTTTTACCGTGGGGTATTAAAAGAGATTAAATTCTTGAAGAATATTATCTTTGTTAAATAACTAAAAATATCTACTATATAACCACTATCTACAATGAATGGGCTATCTTCCCACCCTACATGAGTGAGTATTTTATGCGCAATATTTTATTTGTCATATTGATAATTGGATTATTAGGTCAGGTAACATCAGTAATGGCACGAGAAACTGGGGCGAGCCTAGCGCAAAGCAAAGGATGCAATGATTGCCATGGTGTTAATGGTATTAGTCAAAATCCAAAAGTACCTAATCTAGCAGGGCAAAAATTTAATTACCTTCGCAAACAAATCAATTTGTTTCAATCAAGCGGAACACGTGTCATTGAAGATGAAAAAATATCTGAACGCCACCATATGCTGATGGGCACGGAGGCACGAAATGTCACAAAATTGGATATGGCTCACATCGTACGCTATTATTCAAAGTTAGAATGCGGCGTTCCACCAGTAAAACATACAACGCGCATCATTCCACAGGCCAAGCGGTGTGAGGTTTGCCATGGAGGAGTCAGAACAAGTCCTTTTGCAGCCACACCAAAATTGGCAGGTCAAAAGCAAGTATATCTTCTAAACCAAATGAAAAAGATGGTTATAGCTACTCAGAACCCAGAGAATAAAAACTACCGATATCACCGCTTGATGGAATTGATGGTAGAAGGATTAAAAAAGGGTGATATGGAAAAAATCGCAAAATATTATGCCGACATGGGTTGTGAAGCAGAGAATAATGGCGAGCAATAATTTGATGTCTACTCAGTGTACTTTATAGTTGATTGAATAGTTTATATTGATTTCGCCCTGACTTTTTTGCCTCATACATTGCCTTATCTGCCTTTACGACTAGTTCTTCTAGGTCTTCTGTATCAGATGGCAGCATTGCAATGCCAAGGCTAGCCCCAACGATGTAGTTTTTATCCTGTAGGT
>CBFCZA010000223.1:0-5382 GCA_965602285.1 uncultured Curvivirga sp.
CAAGCTTACCTGTCTTATTCAAATTACGCCCTAAGCCGCATAATATTTTTTCATTGAAAACAGGAACAGGGGCCCGCACGCCACCTTCATAAATCACCAAACGAATGGAGTTGGAACCAATATCTACAACAGCAACAGGTCGTAAATCATCAACATCATCAGCCCAAAGCTTTAGGTTAGACATATATTTTCTTAGCCTTTTTTATCTTTAACTAATTTTTTCTTACTTTTCTTTAAGGCCTTACCGCGACCAGAAAGACTTGGGTTCGTCATAAAAAAACGATGAACATTCAATGATTCATCATCAGTTTCAACGCGATGATATGTTCCATCCACATTTAAAATCCAACTTTGTTCTTCATCATCAAGATTAGCGATCATAACTTGATGTAAAACTTGACGCCTAACCGTAGAATTCAACACAGGAACCATTGCTTCAACACGGCGATTTAAATTTCTAGGCATTAGATCTGCCGAAGCAATATAGACTTTGGCTTCCAAGGAAGGCATTTCCTTGCCATTACCAAAACAAAAAATACGGCCATGCTCTAAGAACCGACCAACAATACTTTTCACTCTAATGTTCTCAGACAGTCCGGGCACACCGGGGCGCAGACAGCAAATACCACGTGCAATAATCTCAATTTGAACCCCAGCCTGACTAGCTGCATATAATTCATCTATGATCACGCTATCAACGAGGCTGTTTACTTTTAACCAAATAGAAGCTGGCTTACCTGCCTTCGCAAATTTAATTTCTTTTGCAATCAAATCAGAAAAAGTTTTACGCAACGTATGGGGAGCATAAGCTAAAACTTCCATCTTTTTTGGTTTTGCATAGCCCGTGATGAAATTAAAGAGGGCTGCAGCATCCTTAGCCAGATCAGGATTACAGCTAAACATGGACAAATCAGTATAAGATAAAGCAGTAATAGGGTGATAATTCCCTGTCCCAAAATGCATATAAGTACGAGTATGTTTCCCTTCACGGCGGGTTACCATCGCAATTTTCGCATGGGTTTTTAAATCAATAAACCCATAAACCACATGCACACCTGCACGTTCTAAATCACGTGCCCATTTTATATTCGCTGCTTCATCAAATCGGGCTTTTAGTTCAACCAGCGCTGTTACAGATTTACCCGCTTCCGCAGCTTCAACCAGCGCCCTAACGATAGGAGAATCATTTGATGTCCGATATAATGTTTGTTTTATCGACAACACATTTGGATCATTCGCCGCTTGTTTAATAAATTGAAGAACTACATCAAAGGATTCATATGGGTGATGAACAATAAAATCTTTTGCCCGAATGGCCGCAAAGCAATCCCCACCAAAGTCCGCAATTCTTTCTGGATATCGTGGTTTATAAGGTTCAAATAATAGATCATGCCTAGATTTTATGATCATTTGACTAAAGTCAGCGAGGCCTAACACCCCAAATCAAAAATGTCTTCTTCATTAACGCCGGTTTGTTGAATAACAAAATTCCGCAAAACTTCAGGCATATAGCTATCCATTTTCAAACGAATGACATGCCCACGGCGACGTTGGCGCAGCATACTTTCAAATGTTCGAACCAAATCTTCCGCTTCTTCATCAATTTCCATATCAGAATCACGAATAAGACGGAACATCCCATGAGCCAGAACTTCGAAATCAGGGAATAATCGATCAAGGAATAGGGCTACTAATTGTTCAAGGCGTAAATACCGAACTTTCTTACCCGGTAGCTTTATAAACCGTGCTAAGTTATTTGGCATAGGAATTAAACCATTTAATTCCCAACCATCACTTGGTCGCTTTAACTGTATGGCCATCACTAGGCCCTTATTAGGAATAAAAGGAAACGGATGTGCTGGATCAACAGCAAGTGGCGTTAAAATGGGGTAGATATGCTCTGAAAACCAGCTATCTAGATAAAACATATCTTCATCAGTAATTTCATCATCTCGAAGAAGGTAAATGTCTTCGCCACGCAACAAATGAATAATATCAGCGGTGACACGCTGTTGCTCCCCCATCAACCGGCCAGCTTTTTTCGATATGGCGTCCAACTGTTCCTGTGGTGTACGACCATCGTAACTTAGCTTGGTGATACCAGCTGCGACTTGCCCCTTTAATCCTGCCACACGTACCATAAAGAATTCATCTAGGTTATTGGCAGAGATAGAGATGAATCGTAATCTTTCAAATAATGGGTGGCTTTTATTTGAAGCTTCTTCCAACACACGAAAATTGAAGGCCAACCATGAAAGCTCACGGTTGATAAACCGTTTTAAACTATCTTGCGTAATTTCAGATAGATCTAAAACTTCATCAACAATGATTCCATCGTGATTCTCTAAATATTCGTTCATCAGATTTATTGGCTCTCTAATTATTACAAGGGTTTGTAATGATACTATAGTCCCAACTGCCTTTATATGACAAACAGCAAAATCAAGAGACTAATTCATATCCTCTTTGGGCTTTAGAAGGACCACCTATATTGAATTGGAAAATTTCTTTCCACTGACTTGCTGTCTTTAACAAAACGTTAGGGTCACCATCGATAAGTTCTAGTTCAACTTCACAAACCTTAGCTTCTTTATTTTCGGTAAATACAGCGCCTGAATCAATAGCCAACTCAATGATACTACCATCGATTTTTAACATTCGAACCGTGCGCCAAATTTTTGTCTGAAACATTTTCTTCAGAGCAGAATCACCAACCCATTTAAACAAATCCTTACAAGAACCATTTTCCTTAAAAAGAGATAAATCCACATCACATGTAGAAACAGGGAAATTTAATTCAATGCGTTTCTGAATGACGTCAGAACTCAGGCTTTGCTTATAGGTTTGAACTAAATCACCAAATTCACGACGTATCCTTAATGCAGCTTTATGCTTTAATAGATCCCTATTTGGCGTATCAAAATAAATTGCCTGCATACATGCTCTTTTTATAGAACCTTGGGTTATGTGCCGAAGGTGACACCAGTTCCTAAATCGTAAAAGTTCTTCGTGGTTAAAATCTAACTTTAATTCAATTTCAGTGCTCATTCATTTGGTCCAAAATTTTAGAAGCAAATGGAACCGTCAGTTTTCTTCGTTCCGCAAGGGACCGGAGGTCCATCAATTTTACAAACTTCTGAACCGCTTCAAAGCTGCGCTCTAATCTAGGAAGTACAAATGTCAAAATTTCTGGGGATAATGGTAAATTTCGATCCATGAATTGCTTCATCATCAAGCCCGCAAGCATATCTTCATCAGGATATTGTAACCCTACTGATGGACAAGCCTTAAGACGGGACATTAGATCTTTTAATTCTATTCCCCAATAAGATGGTGGTTCTTTAGACGCAATAAGAAGTTTCAGATCTGTCTCTTTTGCTAAATTATAAAGATGGAACAAGCTTGTCTCGTCACATTCTTCAGCATTATCGATAGCAAGACCACGCCCGTTGCCTAATAATTCTGGAACTATTTCTGATGTCAGTTCACCACCTTGAATGATTGTAGCCCCTGATACATCTGCCCACATGTTAAGTAAGTGTGTTTTACCGCTTCCAGCAGGACCATAAAGGCATAATGCGGGCATCTCCCACATAGGCCAACGATCTAACCACGCCACAGCCTCCTCGTTACAAGGGGCGATCATAAAATCCTCTACACCTAATGCAGTGCGAACAGGAAATTCCAAAGGGATTTGGCTGATAGGTGACATCGTTATTATTTTCTTATCTCTTAAATTCTATTTTCAGTCTTCAGGCGCAGCTTCTATTTCATCGTCAACAGGTTCAGAAGGAAGCGCAACACCATATAATGGACTAGCCATATATTGCCCTAAAGCAAATCTGGCAAGTACTCCGAGAACAGCCATGATAGGAACCGCAATTAATATACCTAAAAAGCCGAATAAAGCCCCACCAGCCATGAGTGAAAATATTATCCATACAGGATGAAGCCCTACCCGATTCCCTATTAAACGTGGCGTTAGCACATATCCTTCCAGAATTTGCCCGATGCCAAAGATCAACGCGACAAATCCAACCATAGCCATGCTATCAAATTGTGCGAGTGCGACAGCTATTCCTACACCAAAACCTAGCAACATACCAAAATACGGAATGAACGAGACTAAGCCCGTAAACAGCCCAATCACCAGACCAAAATCAAGCCCAACAAACATCAAGCCAATTGCATAAAAACCGCCAAGGGAGAAACAAACCAAACTTTGCCCGCGCACAAAACCACTTAGAATACAGTCGATATCACGGCATTGCTGACGAATCATATCCAATTGCTTGCGTGGCAACCAACTGTCCACCTTTGCCACCATACGATCCCAGTCACGTAAAAAATAAAATGCAACAATCGGTGTTAAAACAAGGAAAGAAATGACATCCGCAACAGCATTCACACCAGAGGCAACTCTTTTCAATAGTCCCCCTGCCCCACTTAACAAGCTGCTAGAGGCGTTTATTGCTCTGCTTGAAAGGTCATCTAGGTTATCAATTCCTAAGCTCTCCTTTAAAAAGAGAACCAAGCCTGCAGATTTGCGCTCAATCGCGGCTAAATATTCGGGAAACTTAACAATAAAATTATGAATTTCCCCGACAAGCAACGGCCCAACCAGCGCCAAGAACAAAGCCACAATGAAAGTAAAGGTCAGCGTAACGATGGTTGTAGCAATAGTCCGAGAAAAACCATGGCTTTCCAGCCAATCACAAATAGGATCAAGAAAATAAGCAACAGCCATACCTGCCACAAATGGCAACAATACAGGCCCTAACAAGCTAATCATCAAAACAAATATAATAAGGCCAATGAGCCAAAATGTCGTTTTTTGCTGCGTTGTCATTTCTATATCCTTAAAGGTTCCCAGAACCTATTGTGCCAATAACGTCCATAGATTATTTGCATCACTATAAGACAAATCATAATCAGATTGTGCAATGGCGGATTGAAGAGAATCCGCACGGCCACTAAATGTAAGAGCAACCTTGGCATTTTCCGTTGAAATATCAATTAGTTCAAAAGATTGCACCATCGCCAGTTTATCAAACATATTTCTGATGGATATCCAATCCTTCAAACGTTTTAAAGGCGCATTTAACACTAGCTGACTCCCCCGTGAGGAAGGATCAATTAAATTAGCTTCTTTCCATTTCTCTTGAAGTCCTGAATAGATTGTTGTTTTAGCTTGCCCATAAAGCTCTACAAAACCTTCCCCTTCTATGCCTTCAAAATCATATGTAACAACTTCGTTATCCCAACCAGAGGCAATCACAGTGCTACTGACGGAAAGAATGGGGATTTTCGTTCCTGAAAGCCTAGCCACGTTTGCAACAGTTAATAGAACACCATCTGCCTCATATTTATTTGCAATAGCCT
>CBFCZA010000224.1:0-5374 GCA_965602285.1 uncultured Curvivirga sp.
TGATGATGCCATCTTTATCAAAATCTCCCTTACCATAAACAGCATCCAGAAAATGTGTTGTGAATAAGCCATGTTGTGCTTTGTTATCCCAACTTGCTAACTGGGTATCTGTGGCTGCGGTTAAAACAGTCATATTATCCCTTACATTGGGCAATTTTGCTTTTATATAAACGGGTGATGCTGAGGTGATGAGCTTTCCTCCAGAACTGTCTCCCGAGAAACAGGCATCAAGCATAACGGTTATTTTATTTGAATTTAGTTTGGCTAAATTCTCATAAAGAAGATCTATTGGATAACCGTTGATCGTAACGGTATCTGGATCTGCGTCTGTGGGAAGAAGGTATCCTCTACCGTTGTTTCCTGGAACACCGTGACCTGAATAAAAAATCATGATATTGGAGCTTCCTGCAGGGTCTATATATTGCCAAACTTTACCTTTATGCGATTCTCTGTTGCCAAAGGTGCTTGTAAAATCTGTTTGGGTAGCATCTTGCAGATCTATAACATTTTCTGGATCATACCCTAAAGTTTCAATAATGTAATTTTTAATAGCGGCAGCATCTCTATAAGCATAAGAAACCTCAGGGACGCCATTTTGATAGGCCCTGTTTCCAATAATAACGGCGACATCATCAGAGGCATTTATTGGCGAAGATAAAGTCAATAAATTGCCACAGAATAGAAGTAGGGCTATTATCGTTTTTGAAAACCAATGAAACGGAGGACGATTCAATGCTTGTCTCCTTAACGGTTTGAGATAGTTATGCTATATCACATTTTTCTAATAAATAGAAGTTAGCAATGCGTTTTTGGTAATTATTTGTTTATGCAAAATATTTTTTAACATTTGGAGGTTAAGTGTACGTTAATTTAATGATTATTGGGATGACCATTGTGATTTTCATCATTCTTTTGATTCCTCGCGTTAGGACATCAGAATTATGGAGGGCAAGCATCACACCTTTAGCCTCAATCATTGGAAGTGGTTTCTTGATTTCTGGGCCGATAACAACGGAAATATCTGGACGATATGCTGTTGTATTAATCGCCATACTTGTTGCATTTGCCTATCTTATAGGTTCTGCTATCCGATATAATATCCTATATGTGCAACCAAACTTACGATCTGGACAAGTAGGGAAAACGGTTCTACGCATTGAACGGGTTAGTGATTGGTCACTTGCTTTTGCATATATTATCTCTATCACTTTCTATGTTAAATTATTTGCAGCCTTTAGTCTGCATTACGCACATTTTGATGAAAAAATATATCAAGATTTATTGGCGACAGCTGTCTTAATATTCATTGGGGGGTATGGGTATAATAAGGGGCTTCATACGTTAGAAAACTTTGAAGCTATTGCTGTAACGATCAAACTTTCGATCATTGCTGGTTTTCTCACAGGTCTAGCTATTTTTAATTATAGTTACTGGCAAAATGGTGCTGGGGTATTATCAAATGGTGGCGATCATTTTGACTTAAACACCATTAGAATGGCGCTTGGTTGCTTTATAATGATACAAGGGTTTGAAACTTCAAGATATCTGGATAGTGAGTATTCTGCTAACATTCGCGTAAAATCTATGAGGATATCTCAGTTCGTGTCTTCAGTTATTTATATTGCCTTCATTTCGTTGGGGTTGGTGTTATTTTTACCCAATGATATTCCCGTATCTGAAACGGCAGTCATAGACTTTAGCGCCATCGTGGCAAGTAGTCTGCCCTTATTGTTGATAATCGCGGCCTTAGGTGCACAATTTAGTGCGGCTGTTGCTGATGTTTTAGGGGCCGGTGGACTGTTAAATGAGCTATCGAAACTTAAAATTCATGTGCGGCAATCTTATTTAATTGTCGTCGGACTTTCGATTTCTTTTGTTTGGTTAACGGATGTTTTTGAAATTATAGCTTTTGCCTCTAAAGGCTTTGCTTTTTATTACGGCCTTCAATGTTACCAAGTCTTTTACAATATACTAAAACGAAAAGATTGCGCGTTTAGACCCTTTAAAATGTTAGGGTTTTTGACGCTTTCTATCATTTGTATGGGCATCGTTATTTTTGCGATCCCTATCGAATAGGGCGCTCAAAACGCTTATTTTAATGATTAGGCGTGTTACTTGCGATGTTTAAGGTATAGGCCTTGCAAGAAATTCCGCAGAACTTGATCCTGACAGATACGATAATGTTTATGGCCCACTTTACGGAAAAATGCACTTAACTCATGTTTGCTTAACCGAAAATCAGCACGGCTAAGCAGGTCCAAAATATCTGAATCTTTTAAATCTAAGGCAATTTTAAGTTTTCTGAAAATAAGATTGTTTGTGAGTATTTTTTCAGGAGCTGGCTGCGCGCCTTCTTTTTTGCCACGAAGATCATTGATCAAACCATTAAGGAAACATGCAAATTGTTCATCATTGCAGGCATCAAAACCTTCATCGTCTTCTTTTTTTAGCCAATTTAAAACCTGTTCTTCGGTCACTTCTAAATCAGCTTGTGCAAAAATGGTAATAATTTTCGCATCATCAAAGTCAAACGTATAGCGAAGATTTCTTAGAATATCGTTATTAGTCACAATAGTAGCCTCGCGGTTTGTTTGCTGAAAGAGAGAATAAAGTTTGTGTAGCTATCAATGTCATTTTTTAAAGGAAATTGAAACAGATCTTTACGTATTATCCAGAAAAAAATCCTCTATGTGGTCACTTATTTTTATCCCATCTTAATTTTGGTGGGGCTGAATGTGGCGCAAAAGTAATAATAATTATTGGAACGATTCCATAATGGAAGGAAGATAAAACATTGTTACGGAGATTAGATTTTTTTTAAATCCTTGGAAAATCGATTAGTAATTATTAATATTTAATTAAATCAATACCTTAAATGATACTCGGTCAATGAACCTAATAACGTTTATTTTTTTCGAAAATATATATGAGAAATAAAGATATTAGTGCATACTAACTTTTCTTGGTCGCTAAATTACAAGTAGCATTAAAATTTTGATGTTACGAATTGGGCCTTACTAATAGAAAAATGGTCGTTTAAGGCTGAATTATGAACTTGTCTGGGAGATGTTAAATGAAGAAAATACTAATAGGCGCTGTAGCTGCGTTTGCTGCTACGCTAAGTTTGGCTGGCACATCCAGTGCTGATTGTGGACGTATCACGATCGCAGATATGAACTGGGCATCTGCAACATTCATGGCGAATGTTGATAAAGCTATTCTAGAAGCTGGTTATGGGTGTGAAGTTGAATTGGTACCTGGTGACACCATGCCAACAGGCACATCTATGGCAGAAAAAGGCCAACCTGATATCGCACCAGAGCTTTGGGTGAACGCGTTACGCGAAATGCTTGATAAGTCAGTTTCTGATGGCAAGCTTGAATATGCAGGGAATTCACTGATTGACGGTGGCGAAGAAGGTTTTTGGGTGCCAAAATACCTAGTTGATAAATATCCTGAGCTTTCAAAAATCTCTGGTGTACTGAAACATCCTGAACTTTTCCCAAATCCAGAAGATGATTCACGCGGTTTATTCCAAGGTTGTCCTGCTGGTTGGAACTGTCAAATCACAGGCGGTAATTTGTTCAAGGCATTTGATATGGAAGCCGCTGGATTTGATCTAGGGGACCCGGGTTCTTCTGCTGGGTTAGACGGATCTTTGGCTAAGGCCTATGAACGTGGCCAAGGTTGGTTCGGATATTATTGGGCGCCTACAGCTTTCCTAGGGAAATTTGATATGGTGAAAGTTGATTTTGAAGTGCCACATGATAGAGCTGAATGGGAACGTTGTACTGTTGTTTTAGATTGCCCTGATCCAAAGCCAAATGCTTGGGTTGCATCTGAAGTATATACTGTTGCAACAGCAGATTTCTCCTCAAAATCACCAGAGGCATATGGTTATGTTTCTTCACGTGGTTATAAAAATAACTTCATGAATAAATTCTTAAAATGGATGAATGAAGAACAAGCAACCGGTGAAGAGGCTGCTGAAGAATTTTTGAAAAAACACGAAGATGTTTGGGGCGCTTGGGTTTCTGCTGATGCAGCGGCTAAGATTAAAGCAAGCCTATAATATACAAATGTTTAAGCCGGTGAAAATTCTCACCGGCTTTTTTCTTTCAAGAGTTATAAAAAAGGCTACCTAACATGGCTAAAGAATTGAACTGGTATGAAGCTTTTCCAGCAATGGATAAGCTAGAATTAAGGGAATTACGTAAAGTAATTGATAAAGGGTTTAGGGATTTTTCCGGAAATTATGGCGAATATATCGAGAATTTCTTTGATCCGTTACACCATTTTTTGATTACCTCGGAACGTATCTTGTTAAATACGCCATGGTTCATTGTTATCGCAGTGATCATGGCGATCTGTTGGTATGGTAGCCGCAGTTACAAACTTGTTATTGGCGTGCTTTTAGCATTCTTGACAGTGGGTTATTTTGGCATGTGGGATGACACGATGCGTACTTTGAGTATCATTGTTGTCTGTACGCTATTGTCTATTGTGATAGGGATGCCGTTAGGGGTGCTGATGGCTATGTCTAATCGGGCGCAAATGGTTGTGACCCCCATATTAGATGTGATGCAAACGATGCCTAGTTTTGTGTATCTGATACCGGTTGTGATGTTATTGGGTATTGGTAAAGTTCCTGGCCTTATTGCTGTGGTTATTTATGCTATTCCTCCACTCATCCGTTTGACAAATTTAGGGATACGTTTGGTTGATAAAGAAGTCTTGGAAGCAGCAGATGCCTTTGGGGCGAGCAAGCGACAAAAGCTTTTTGGCATTCAAATTCCTTTGGCCTTACCAAATATTATGGCAGGTGTGAACCAAACTATTATGATGGCGTTGGCTATGGTTGTTGTTGCATCAATGATCGGGGTTAAAGGGTTGGGGCAGCCGGTTCTGAAAGCTATTAATAATCAGTATTTCTCTCTCGGTGTGATGAATGGCCTCGCAATTGTTGCGCTGGCTATTATTTTTGATCGGGTAACGCAGGCTTATGGCTTACGTATTCAAAAACATCGGCAACAGAGCCATTAGGGGAGAGATTAAATGAGTGATAATGTAAAGATCTCTATCAAAAATTTGTATAAAGTTTTTGGTAATAACTCAAAATCAGTGCTTCCTTTTGTGAAGGAGGGGTTGAGTAAATCTGATTTGTTGGAGCAGCATAACCATGTGTTAGGACTTCAAAATATCAATTTGGATATTGCGCCTAAAAATGTACATGTGATTATGGGGTTGTCTGGATCTGGTAAGTCTACCTTAATTCGTCATTTTAACCGCCTTATCGAACCGACAGCAGGGGAGATTTTGATTGATGGTCAAGATATCATGGCATTGGATGAAGATTCTTTAAGAGAGTTTCGTC
>CBFCZA010000225.1:0-5313 GCA_965602285.1 uncultured Curvivirga sp.
TGGCATCTGGTGAAGAGAAATACCAACTGGTTGTTTCTGATAGCCAGTGGATCGGAACTTTCATTGAAGGCGGTCAATTCATGAAATTGAATGATTTGATTTCCGCAGATCCTGAATTGCAGGGCATTTTGAAAGATGTGCATCCTGCTCTAACAGAGGCTTATGCAACATATCCTTATAAATCCGACAATATTTATGGTTTTCCGCAAATGCCGGATACAAAAGTTGCGTTCTATCGCAAAGACTTATTCTGTGATGCGGGCGAAGCTGCAGCTTTCAAATCGAAATATAGCGAAAACCTTCCTTGTAGCTATGAAGATTGGGAAAGCGTAGATTGGGCAACTTGGGGGAATATTGGCGAGTTCTTCCGTCGTAGCCCGGGTGATAAACTTGGATCAGGCACAGCAAGTGAAGATTTCTACGGAACAGCATATCAAGCAGGTAAAGGCTATGATTTCTCTTCTGGTCAAGCGCTGGCGTTTATTTGGCAAAACGGTGGAGATATCTGGGATGAATCTAATCAACCAGCTGCACAAGCAGAAGGTGTTGTGAACTCAGCGAACGCTGTTGCTGGTATCACACAATATGTGGATTTATTGAAAAACTCTCCTCCTGTGGCAAAAACAGGACAAATGGATATTTTCGCGATCAACGATCTATTCATGCAAGGCAAAGTGGCTGCAATCGTGAATTGGAATGCCGTATCTGCTACTTCAATCGATCCTACTGTATCTAAAGTATCGGATAAAACAGCTGTAGCCCTACCACCTGGAACAAAAAATGGTGCTTCTGAATTGGCGCGTTGGGATGTTATGGGCGGTCAGCCGTTTGTTTTGACATCATGGAACAACGACGAAGTTAATGCAGAATCTCTTAACCTTGTAAAATGGTGGTTGTCTAAAGATACACAATTGAACTTCGCTAAATCTGGCGGCAGTTCAGCACTACAAAGTGTGATGGGTATGGCTGAATATAACGATATTAAGCCTTGGAACCGTGCACATAAAGAAGTGCTTAAATGGCAAAAAGATTTCTGGCATGTGCCTGAGTTTTTCGAGTTGTTAACGCAACAACAAGAAGAGTTCGATAAGGCGATTACAGGTCAAATTTCTGCAAAAGAAGCAATGGATGCCATCGCGGCCTTCCAACAAGAGCTTCTAACTGAATCTGGTCGTATCGATTAATTTATCGGCTAAAAGATGTTAAGGAGAATAGGGGTTGAGATTGGAGTTTACAGCATTATGTGCTCCGTCTCACTCCCCTTCCTTCAAACAAAGATGTATTGAATTTTTAAATTTAGTTATTGGTGTTTTTTACCAATTTAAAAGTAACAAGATCGAGGCGGGACAAGATCAATGCGTGGATTTTCTAACTGGATAATGGATCCGAAACGACGTGGCGCGATGCTAATTGCTCCTGCTGTCGTGTTACTATTCGTCATGAACATTTTTCCGCTTATGTGGTCCTTCGGGTTGAGCTTTTTTCACTATAAAGCGTCATCCATGAAACCACCTAAGTTTGCGGGACTTTATTATTATAAGAAAGTCTTGGCTGATCCAGTTGTCTGGGAAAGATTTCAAACCACAGCAACAATTGTTGGATCAAGTGTATTGATGCAGTTACTCATCGGGTTTGCTTTGGCCTTGTTGTTTTCCAAGAAATTTCCTTTACGTCGCGAGATCTTAATGATGATCCTTACGCCGATGATGCTGTCTTTTGTGGCGGTAGGTGTTTTCTTTAAATTATTCTACGAGCCAACCTTTGGTTTGATCAGTCAAGCATTTGTATATTTCACGGGTGAGCCATTAATTTTACTATCCACGAAATGGGGCGCGATCGCAGGAATTGTCATTGCTGATGCCTGGATGTGGTCACCCTTCGTGATGTTGTTGGTTTTGGCTGGCTTGGTCAGTGTACCTGAGTATTTATACGAGGCTGCAGAAGTTGACCGTGCGACACCTTGGGAACGTTTCAAAACCGTGACTTTTCCATACATCAAAGGATTGTTGTTGTTAGCTTTGTTATTTAGGACAATCGAAACATTCAAGCTGTTTGATATTGTTTATATCATCACCGCAGGTGGTCCTGGGACGTCGACGGAAACTATTGCGGTTTATGTGTATCGCATGGCCTTCCAATTCTTCAAGACCAGTCAGTCTTCCGCGCTTTCCTATATATTGTTGTTTGTGGTGATCGTACTGACCAATCTTTATCTTTATTTTGTTAATCGTCGAGAACAGGAGGGTTAAGTATGTTTGGATTAGCTAGAAAAAAACGTGCCTTACGTACCGCTGGTTGGGGCTATACTGCCATCACTGGTTTTGTGGGATTAATTTATTTTTCTCCTGTTTTGTGGATCATTATGACGGCCTTTAAAACCCGTCAAGATGCACTAGCGACACCGCCTTCTTTCTTATTTACGCCAACATTGGAAAATTTCACTCGTGTTTTTTATCGCACGATGGAAAATGGTGATTTGATTTCTACTGGTATGGGGTTGTTCTTCTTTAACTCCATTTTTATCGCAGGTGCTGGTGTTTTATTGGCTGTGATAATTGGAACTTTGGCGGCCTATGGGTTCTCTCGCTATCCACTGCGTGGGAATGATACTTATCTATTTGTGATTTTGACCACCAGAATGCTACCGCCAATCGTTGTGATTGTTCCGATATTCTTGATGTTCCGCATCACGGGGTTAAGTGGCAGTTATATTGGCATTATTTTATTATACGCCATGTTTAACTTGGCTTTTTCAGTCTGGATGATGAAAAGCTTCTTTGATGAACTTTCAACGGATGTGGAAGATGCAGCCCGCATAGAAGGGGCAAGCGATTTAAAAGTATTTTTCAAAATTTGCCTGCCTCAACTTAAGGCGGGTTTGGCTGCCACATCGGTTTTTGCCTTGATTTTAACATGGAATGAATTCTTGTTTGCCTTGTTATTAACCGGCAGTGATACACGAACCGTACCTGTCGCCATGGCACGGGCCATGGGGGGGCAACTTGGCGTGGATTGGGGCCTTCTATCTTCGGTTATCACTCTTTTCTTGATACCAGTTTTCATCGTGACCTACATATTGCAGAACCATCTGCTGCGTGGTGTCACCTTTGGCACAGTTAAAAAATAGGGATTTGGTTATGAGTAGAATTCAAGTTCAAAATTTAACAAAGACATTCGGGTCGTTGCAAGCGGTTAATAATGTGAATATGACCATTGAAGAAGGCGAAGTTCTATGTCTTTTAGGTCCATCGGGCTGTGGTAAAACAACCACATTACGTATGATCGCAGGGTTAGAGCAAGAAACCGCAGGTGATGTTCATATTGGTGATAAACGAGTTAATAACTTGTTGCCATCAGAACGTGATATCGCCATGGTATTTCAATTCTATGCACTTTATCCCACGTTGAGCGTCGGGGAAAATATAGGTTTCCCTTTAAGATCAGAAAATATTAGCGATGAAGAAGCACAGCGCCGCGTTCAAGATATAGCCAGTGCCCTTCAGTTGACTGATGTTATTAATCGAACCCCCACACAATTGGGCGAAGGGGAAAAACAACGAGTTGCTGTTGCCCGTGCTGTTGTACGTGACCCCAACTGTTTCTTATTCGACGAACCGCTAAGTCGCCTTGATGTGACGATGCGCCAATCGATGCGTGGTGAAATTAAGGAAATTCTGAACGGCCTTTCTAAGGCCACAGTGATTGTGACACATGATCAATTAGAAGCCTTAACAATGGCGGATAGAATTGCGGTGATGCGTGCTGGGATGATTGAACAAATCGCAACGCCTCATGAAATTTTTGCTAAACCAGCTAATTTATTTGTAGCGGGGTTCATAGGAACACCAGCAATGAATTTATTATCTGCTAGCATCGTGGGGCACGATAAAGCGGGAACTACCTTAAAAGTTTGCGGGCAAACAATCAGCTTAGAGCTTGATCCAGCTATTCAGAATGTTTCAGTAAATCAAAAAGTCACTCTTGGTATTCGCCCGAGGGCCTTTCTATTAAACAGTGAAACAAATGATGCAGGGTTGTCTGCGACCGTTGATTTAATCGAACCAATGGGGGCCGAAACTTTAATTCATGCCATTACAGAAGGTGCGGATATTCGGGTCGTTGTGGACCGTTCTCAAAAAGTCACAGTTGGTGAGAAAATTAATTTAGCCATAAAGCCGGGGCAGATACTGGCCTTTGGTCAGGATGAAAGGTTGATTGAGTCATGACTGAAAATGTAAATGCAAATGTAGCTTCCCCAGTAGGATTTAGTGCGAAGCAGGCCCGAAGATGGGAATATGGCATTATTGGATTTTGTCTAGTTTCAATGGCTTGTATTTTTCAACCCTTTAGCCAGTTTCTTTTTTCTGCGGGTTGTATCGGTGTTGTCGTGGGTGGGCTTGCCTTTAACTTAGTCCCCCATTGTAAGCCGGGTGCGACAGGTAAATCTTTACGTAAAACGGCACTGATTGTTGTGATCGTCTTTGTCATCGTGGTGGCTTTTGCACTGTTATCGGCTTGGGGATACGGCATCTATTTGAAGATGCGTTAAAAGATCTCAATAGCAAAATATGAAATGTACATATTGGGGAAATCTCAAAAATAGGAGAGTTAGACATGAAAACATTAAAAGGGCCGGCGATATTCCTAGCACAATTTGCAGGGGATGAAGCGCCATTTAATAGTTTGGATTCAATAGGGAAATGGGTTGCTGATTGCGGATTTAAAGGGGTCCAAATCCCAAGTTGGGATGGACGTTTATTTGATTTAGCACGCGCAGCTGAAAGTAAAGATTATTGTGATGAAGTGAAAGGCACATTGGCCAATCATGGTTTGGAATTAACAGAGCTTTCCACGCATCTACAAGGTCAACTTGTTGCGGTTCACCCTGCTTATGACGAAATGTTTGATGGCTTTGCTGCCCCTGAAGTACGTGGAAATCCAAAGGCTCGTCAGGAATGGGCTGTTGATCAATTGATGAAGGCTGCTAAGGCTTCGCAAAATTTGGGATTAACGGATCATGTGACATTTTCTGGTGCTTTGGCGTGGCCTTATGTATATCCATGGCCGCAACGCCCTGCTGGTTTGGTCGAAGCTGCCTTTGATGAATTAGCAAAGCGTTGGACGCCTATTTTGAATGCATTTGATGATGCGGGCGTGAATGTTTGTTACGAAATCCATCCAGGTGAAGATTTGCATGACGGTATTACGTTCGAAATGTTCCTTGAACGTGTCAATCATCACGAACGTTGTAATATCCTATATGATCCAAGTCATTTCGTTTTACAGCAATTGGATTATCTTGGCTTCATTGAT
>CBFCZA010000226.1:0-5310 GCA_965602285.1 uncultured Curvivirga sp.
AGTTAAGATAATGCAGATTAAGGATAATAGGGGAAAAGAGTTTTTATTCCGATGAAAAACCCCCCCTTTTTTCTTTGTCTCGTTATTATCTTGTTTTTCATTCCAATATTGGCTGGTTTGGCAGGAAGCTTGTTTCCAGCCTTCGGCTATTTTCCCATTTTGGGCGGTAATGAGTTCTCTTTTTCTATTTGGCACAGGTTTTGGGATTATGCTGGTGTAGAGAGTTCTATTTTTCTCACTTTTCTTGTTGGTATGGGCGGGACATTATTGTCCTTCTTGCTGACCAACCTATTCTGTGCGGCCTTTTATAATAAAAAGTTCTTTTATTGGATTAGACATGGGCTAGGCCCGATCTTATCTGTGCCTCATGTTTCCCTCGCCATTGGGATGTTGTTATTGCTTGCCCCATCGGGCTGGGTTGTGCGTTTGATATCACCTTGGCTTTCAGGATGGGAACAGCCTTTAGGTATCGCCATTTTCCCAGATCAATATGGGTTGGGATTGATGTTAGCGTTAGTAGTGAAAGAGGTACCCTTTCTGTTATTAATGACGATAGGGGCTTTGAATGAAATTCCTACCCAACGCAATATACTTATTGCTCAATCTCTTGGATATGGCCCCATATCTACATGGATTAAGGTGATCCTCCCACAAATTTATAGCCGTTTACGCTTACCAATTTTTGCAACGATCGTTTTTTCTGTATCTGTTGTGGATATGGCGCTGGTGTTGCTTCCGGGATCTTCGCCAACGTTGGGTATGTTGATTTTACGTTGGTATAGTGATGCGGATTTATCGTATCAATTCATGTCGGCAATGGGGGCTACCTTACAGATTGGCCTCGCTATTATTGCGGTTTTATTTTGGATCGGTATGGAAAAAATATCTGCCATTTGGTTTAGATACTATATTCAAAGTGGCCGTAGGTATTTTGGTGGCCCAATTGTGGAGACCTTCTTTGTTGGGATAGCCAGATTGGTAGCTTCCTTGATGATAATGATTGGGTTCTTCTCACTTCTATTACTTATGGTTTGGTCTTTTGCGGGGCGTTGGAAGTTTCCAGATGCATTACCCCAAAAGTGGAGTTTTCGGTTTTGGGAACGCCATTTATCCGGCGTGGAAAATGCACTTGTAAATTCTTTGACGATAGGTGTTCTTGCCTCTCTCATCGCAATTATTTTAGTCATAGGATGTTTGGAGTCTGAGAAAAACAGTAAGGATCAATCTAGTAATTATATGCTAGGGCTTTTGTATGTGCCCTTATTAGTGCCGCAAGTGGCCTTTTTATTCGGCGTACAGCTTTTGTCAGTATGGATCCATATGGATGGTTATTATTTAAGTGTTATTTGGGGGCATTTGTTGTTTGTTTTACCCTATGTTTATCTTTCCTTGAGGGGGCCATATTTGTCTTTTGATGATCGGTTTTGTCATGCTGCACGCTTATTAGGAAAAGATGGGGTTTATATTTTCTTTCGCATAAAAATTGCAATGTTATTACGTTCCATATTAGTGGCTTTCGCTGTTGGTTTTGCTGTTAGTATTGCATTATATTTACCTACTTTATTTTTAGGGGCAGGGCGCATTGAAACTCTAACAACGGAGGCGTTGGCGTTAAGTAGTGGTGGTGATCGAAGGGTGATAGGGATCTATGCATTCGTACAAGCCTTACTACCATTCATTATTTTTGCTGTTGCTACCATTTTACCCCTATGGGTTTATCGAAATAGATTAGCCATGCGAGGATATCGTTGATGGGTTTAGAACTTAAAAATATTCATATTAGTCTTGCAGGAAGAAAATTGTTTCAGCCCCTGTCGGCGAACGTAGGTCAAGGTGACGTGTTGACAATTATGGGGCCTTCGGGTTCTGGCAAGTCCACATTACTTGATTTTATGAGCGGTGGATTGGCGCCTGCCTTTACTGGACATGGGCATGTTATTTTAAACGGTATGGATATAACGTCTAAAGCGACAGGAAAACGACAAGTCGGCATGCTTTTTCAAGATGACTTGTTATTTCCCCATTTAAGTGTGGGGGAAAACCTCTCTTTTGGTGTGGCGGAAGGAGTGAGTAAAGCTGAGAAAAAGGCGTTATTACAACAAGCATTGATCGATGCTGACTTAATAGGATTTGAAGAACGTGATCCTGCGACTTTATCAGGGGGGCAACGCGCAAGGGTCAGTTGTATGCGAATGTTGCTGGCAAAACCAAAGGCCTTGTTATTGGACGAGCCTTTTTCAAAGCTAGATCAGAATTTACGCGATAGATTTAGAAGTTTTGTTTTTGATCATGCAAAAAATGCTAATCTTCCAGTTATTCTGGTGACCCATGATGAAGGGGATGCAAAGGCTGCTGGCGGATCGATACTCCATCTTGAGCAGGTTTAATTCACAGGTTTAATAACTGTTGCTGTACCATTTTCAATCTTCATAGATTTAGTTAATTTATGCTCGAACCCGTGGTCATCTTTTGCCCAATATTCAAATTGAATGAGGTCTGCTTCTTGGCGGGTTGCCACATGATGGTTCGGCTGGACAAGGGTTCCATTACCTTCTACTTCATATGTTACGAACGCATCGACACATGTCCCTTTGGATTCGACGCAAATTTTCCCTCGGGTAATTGTCACATCAATACCATTTGTTTCTTGAAAGCTTCTTGTGTGATTGACCACAAGGCGGCCTTCCTTAGTTCCGATTGTTATGTCAGAAATTTCTAAGGTTAAATTAGCTTTTTTTGAAGAATCTTCATCACACCCAACAAGCATGATGCACATTAGGGTGGTGTAGAAGAAAAAGGGTAGCCTCATATATTTCGCCTCAAAAAAGCGTTTAGACAGCCCTTCTAAACGTCTCGCTGATACATTTAATCAGCAAGACGTAGTATAAAAGATTTAGCGCATATGACAATGTAATATTGTTAAGTTCCTGTACCGCCAACGGTTAGGTCATCTAGGCGTAATGTCGGTTGGCCTACGCCAACAGGAACGCCTTGGCCATCTTTTCCGCAGGTTCCAACCCCGGGATCTAGCTTCATATCATCGCCGATCATGGAAATGCGAGTTAGGGCGTCTGCACCACTGCCGATAAGGGTTGCCCCTTTAACTGGTGCCCCTAACTTCCCATTTTCAATTTTATAAGCTTCGGTACAGGAGAAAACGAATTTACCATTTGTAATATCAACCTGTCCGCCGCCAAAGTTCACAGTATAAATACCGTTTTTCACAGATTCGATGATTTCTTGTGGGTCCTTATCACCGGCGAGCATATATGTATTCGTCATGCGGGGGATAGGTGTGTGTGCATGAGATTGACGACGGCCGTTTCCTGTGGGTTCAACACCCATAAGGCGCGCATTCATTCGATCTTGCATGAAGCCTTTAAGGATACCATCTTCGATTAAAGTATTGCATGCGGTCGGTGTTCCTTCATCATCAATAGACAAAGATCCACGACGATCATGGATAGTACCATCGTCAACTATTGTGACGCCGGGGGCGGCAACGCGTTCGCCCATCATGCCGGAAAATACAGATGTTTTCTTGCGATTAAAGTCGCCTTCAAGGCCATGGCCTACCGCTTCATGTAGTAAAATTCCGGGCCAGCCGGGACCCATGACAACAGTTGTTTCACCTGCAGGTGCGGCAACACTGTCTAAATTAACAATAGCTTGGCGGATAGATTCATCTACCGCCCCTTGCCAATGATCTTGCGTGACATAAAGGTCGTAATTACTGCGTCCCCCTGCACCATGACTACCACTTTCCATGCGATCGCCTTGTTCTACCACAACAGAAACATTCACACGTACCATGGGGCGTATATCTGCTAAATGCATAGCGCCAGGGCGAAGGATATGAACAGCCTGCCAACTGGCACCGATATTCGCACTTACTTGTTTTACACGTGGATCTTTTGCCCGCGCATAAGCATCTATTTCATGAAGAAGATTCACTTTATCTTCGAAAGACATGCTGCCCATTGGATTTGCATCGGTGTAAAGAGCCCTGTTTGTAGAACGTGGCGCGTCTGCCATAACACCACCATGACCAGAATTAACAGCTTTTACTGTTTCCGCAGCACGCTTCAGGGCTGCTTCACTCATATCTGAAGAATGTGCATAGCCAGAGACTTCCCCTAATACAGAACGAAGGCCAAAGCCTTGTGTCGTATCGAAATTTGCACTTCGGATACGACCGTCTTCTAACACGATGCTTTCTGATTGTTTATATTCCAGAAATAATTCTCCATCATCAGCACCTTTAAGGGCCTCATTGACGATGGTTTCGGCGCGGGCCTTATCCAAATCGCCGTCAGCGAAGAAAATTGCGTCGGTTTTTGAGACGTCAGACATGTCTAAATCCTTTTATTTTGCCCCTGTAGGAATGAAGAATAGAGAGATGGATCATGAAATGATAACATCTGGCCCTATAGTTTTATTCCACATTTGAAACTGTTTCTGTTAAACAGGATCTAACAAAGAGGCATATCCATGTTAATTATGGTTATGTTGAGGGCTAAATCTAAGAGCTAATAAAGGGGATCACAAGTCAAAACCCTCATTTGCACAAAGAATTTAGTTTCTTTATAATAATTTTAAAATGGTGCGGTCAGTAGTGAAAAACAAGCTCTTTTGATGAAAGAGAATTAGAAACAGGACGTTGAGAGAATTAGGAGTTCATATCATGGCTGACAAAGCAGACGAAATAATGGAATACACAGAAGATATGGGATCGGAAACTATCTCAGAGGCATCTTTTGCAGGAGAAGACCTTTTGGCAAAAAAGGATCATCCCTTTCGTTATGAAGTATCAAATGAATTACATGCCCGCCCGTTTGAGCGAATTGACGCGCCAGCAAAGGCTACATTTTATGCGATGACATCTGGTGAAGGGGGATCAAAGAAAGATCGCGCCCATATACAGCTTTTATGTAAACGCATGGGGGTGAATCCACCTTCGGATTCTGCAAACCATTTCTCTGCTGATTTTGGGGCTTTTAGATTGCGTTGGGAACGTCATACTGAATTTTCAACCTACACTTTCTTGAAGGAAGGCGAATTTACTGACCCTTTCAAAGATATGCCGGTTTCAGAAGTGCCATCAGATTGGCTGCAGTCTATTCCCGGAGAGCGCATTGTCGCAGTCCATGTGGCCTTTTTAGGTGATGATAAGCAAATGCCAGATGAGAAACGCTTACGTGATTGGTTGGCGCGTGGCTGTTTGGTGACAAGCAAAATTGCTTCTGAAGAAGCGCAAGTATGGACAGATTTCCAAATCCATGGGGATGGGCATAGCCGTATTCTAGTGCA
>CBFCZA010000227.1:0-5285 GCA_965602285.1 uncultured Curvivirga sp.
AGGGTTTCTGGCATAAATTCTGGGAAATGGGTAACCAATAGTTTTTCTGGTGCATTTCGAACAGAAGTAGGATCATTCACAACGAGGGTTTTAGGGTGAATATGATCTAAAAGATGTGTTGCGGTAATATAGCTCATATCGAAGGGAGGATCTTGGCGCATCAAAATCACATCGACTTTAGATAAATCGATTTTCTCTTTTGTTCCAGAATCGAAATGATTTCCTTGTTCGTGACGTAAAGTCAGGGGAGATGCATGTGCGGTAACTGTGCCACCAGATGGGTCGCATTGAAAGCTCATGTCATTTGGATGATAATGATAAAGTTCATAGCCACGTTTTTGGGCTTCGAGGCCTAATACAAAACTACTATCCCCGTTGATATCGATACTGTCGATAGGGTCCATTTGTAGTGCAACGATACGTGCCATAATGATAACTTTCTGTAAATTTTGTCTTTTACTTAACCATGAACATTCGAAATAACCATTTGTTCTATAGATTTCAATCCTAGATATACTCTTTTTTAAGCAAAATAGAATGTCTTAAAATGCACAATTGTTAGTTTCACTCTGAATTCTGTTTTTCCAACCAAGAAAGACGTTCAGGGTCATCCTTCATACGCATATGGGAAATGACGCGGCGCACATAAGAAAGTTGTTTTGCATGGCTAATAACACGTTCAACTTCCGCACTATTTTGGGCAATCCCAAATAGATAAATAGTTCCGTTTACAACAGATACATAATAATTAACCGCATGAACATTTTCATCAAAGGTGATGGAAGACGTCAATTTTCCCTTCACTAATGTATCGCGAGATAAATCAAGGAAACCGCCATCTTTTGTCACTTGTATTTCGTTGATAACCTCTTCTACACCCTCTATCTCCCAAGAGGTTTTCAAGGAAAGAAGTCGACTGTCTGCATCAGGTACAGCCCCAGTGAGTAATACACGGTTTTCAACTACATTTATTGAAACATTTAAGAAAAGGTCAGGATTTTTATCTGCAAGCAATTTATTTATTTTAATGCTCATCTGACGATCTTTAGTGCCTTGCTTAAAACCCCTTTCTTCTAGCGCCATAGCCCCCGCGCTGGCCCCTGCACCCACAACCAATCCAATTGGTGTGCACGCTGTTAAAAATGACAGGCTAAGAAGTAAGCTTCCACAAAGAATGAAAGGGCGCAAAATACTGGATAAATTAAACATAGTTTTTGATCCGATTAAGATAAGCAAAGTAATAACGTAAAATAAGCTTAATCTGCTTTGCTTACTCTGAACAGGGTAAACTATTATGAATAAAGCCCTAAAGGTAATTCCCAAGCATTGATCTTATGAATTGGTTTAAAATGACTAAGTTTGTTAAAGGGAAGAATAAAAATAGCATCAAAACGGATATGACTATCAGCAGAAACATGATTTTGCTTTTGATACCATGACAGGGATTTTGCGATGCGTTTCCATTGTTTCTGAGAAATTGAATGAAGGGCTGCGTCTTTAGTTTGGCGGGCTTTAACTTCTATAGCGATGAGGTATTTACCTTTTTGTGCGATAAGGTCGATTTCCCCGACAGGTGTTTTGAACCGAGTAGCGAGAATTTTATACCCCTTCAACCGTAGCCAAAAAGCAGCATAGTTTTCGGCGAACTTTCCTTTTTTGTAAGAATTCTGCTGAATGGTTCTAACCTTCGCTTTGGGCTTAATCATTTAAATCCAATGCGCGTTTGTAAATTTGTTTGCGTGGAAGGCCTGTTGCTTCTGCCACAAGGGCTGCTGCATCACGTAAACTATTATCAACAAGGGCTTCTTTCAAAAGTTGATCAACATCGGATTCACTGGTGACTTCTTGCTTTAAAGGGGCAAGTAATAGAACGACTTCACCTTTGGGATTTCCAGCTTCTTTGTAATGATCTGCAAGTTCTTGGGCTGTGCCACGGCGAAATTCTTCAAATAGCTTTGTTAATTCTCTGGCGACCACAATTTGGCGGTCGGGCCATAATTCTGCTAAATCCGTAAGGCAAGAAGTAAGACGTTTAGGGCTTTCAAAGCAAATAACGGTGGCCCCGCTTTGACTTTCTTGCGCGACGAATTCCATACGGGCTTTCTTTTTGGTGGGTAAGAAACCGATGAATAAAAACCGATCGCTTGGTAATCCTGCTGCTGTGAGGGCAGCTAAGGGGGCAGAAGCGCCGGGAATGGGATAAATTCGATGACCTTCTTCAATACAATCGCGGACAAGTTTATAGCCGGGATCAGAAACTAAGGGTGTTCCTGCATCTGAGGCTTGTGCAACAATTTGACCTTCTTCGAGTGCGGCCATGATTTTTGGGCGCATCTTATCAGCATTATGATCATGATAAGCCATTAAGGGTTTGTGGATATCATAAGCTTGCAACAGTCGTTTTGTGATACGTGTATCTTCACAAAGGATTAAATTCGCAGCATGCAAGACATCAAGAGCACGAAGAGTGATGTCACGCAAATTGCCAATTGGTGTAGCCACTACGTAAAGACCGGGTGTTATTTTCCCTTTGCCAGCCTTGCCATGTTTACTTGGCCCTATTTCCGCCCTAAAGTCTGGATATTCTTCTGATTGATCGGTCATGAAACTATTTCTATGATATGGATTGGAAAGTCGCTTTTGTAAGATGCTTTGTATGATGAATGTTGTGAAGTGTTTAGCATAAGTTAGTTTTTACCATATGGCGATGGTTCAAAGGAAGATTTAATAATAATGTTTATGAAAACAAGGCATTAAAGTTTTGGGAAAAAATATGATTAAGAAATTTCCTCAATATGGTAAGAAGCTTATGAAAAAGGTTTCTATAAAGCCGTCGTGGATGACACGTGCTTTGGTGGGCAAGTCATTGACCGGCGTATCATTATGCATGGTCCTGTTATTGGGTGCTTGCCAGTTAAATCAGCAGGCGGAACAAGATGTTTTGAAAATTACATTGCCTTCAACCACAAATGATCAGCAAGCTTTACCGCCCTTTGGGCCCGATGTGGAAGGTGAAGGACAGAAGGTAACGGCACCAGAAAAGGTCGTTGAAGAAACGACACAGATAGAAGATGTTGCTATTGCTGAAGAAGTTGAGATCGCTGAAGAATCTAAGGTTACTGAGCAAGTTGATGGTTTGCTGCCCATTGAAACTGAAGAAGAAATCGACCCCATCGATATTGGTAAAACACGAATTGCCCTTTTATTACCCCTTACATCGGGGGAGGCAGGATTACGTCAGACGGCCGAGATTTTAAAAGATGCAAGTTTGCTTGCATTGTTTGATCAACGAAACCCCACAATTAAACTGGTGCCTTATGATACAGAAGGCACCATGCAAGGCACGGCAAAGGCGACAGAGCGAGCTATCACTGATGGGGCAAATGTGATTTTAGGGCCTCTGTTAAGTACAAATGTAGAAGTAGCCGCCGTCTTATCCAGACAGGCAAACATCCCAATGCTAACTTTTAATAACCGTTTGGATTCAGCTGGCAATGGCGTTTATGTTTTGGGGCACTCTCCACGTTTTGAAGTCGAAACAATAATGGAATATGCAATGTCCAAAGGGTTAACCCGATTTGCAGTGTTGGTCCCTGATGATGAATATGGTGAAATCATCCTTGAATCAGCCCGTGATACGGCTGAATTAACAGGGGGCCAACTTACACGTGTTGCTTATTACAATCCTACAGCAACAGATTTCACAGAGCTTACCCGCGATATCGCTTATTTTGATGGGCGCAGAGAGGCATTGCGCAGTCGGATAGAAGAATTAGAAGCCCGTGATGATGAGGTAGCCAAGCTTGCCTTAGTTCAGTTACGTAAGAAAGAAACCTTGGGGGGCGTATCTTATGAAGCTATTTTACTACCGGCCCTAGATCAGTTTACCTTAAGAACCCTGACTGCCCAGTTATCTCAACATGAAATTGATCAGCCTACGGTGCGTTTCTTAGGGCTTTCTGCATGGGATGATATGGGGAATTTGGCGAATGAACCCCAATTGGTTGGGGCGTGGTATGCGTCACACCCTGATAAGGGATGGAACCGTTTTGCCAAACATTATAAGAATCAATTTGGTTATTTACCCGATAATATTGCCTCTATGGGATATGAGGCCGTGGCCCTTTCTTCGATTTTAGCAGGGCGCGATTTCCAACCTGATTTTAGTGCTGAAAAGTTACATTTTTCACGTGGTTATCAGGGTGTTAGAGGGCTTTTCAGATTGAATAGATTAGGCTTTGCAGAACGTGTTTTGGCGATTAAACAAATTGGGCGTAAGAAAGCAACAACCATACAGGCTGCTGCTTCAAATTTTGACATTCCAATGAACTGATAATTAATATTAATCTTCGAATTCGATTAAGACAGGTGCGTGATCTGAGGGTTTTTCCCAGCCGCGCCCATCTAATATGACTTCGACATGTTTGATTTTATTTTTTAGAGGTTCCGTTACCCATATGTGATCTAAGCGGCGACCCTTATTGGCCTTACGCCAATCTTTCGCGCGATAGCTCCACCAGCTGTATAATTTCTCAGGGATTGGAATATGTTGACGCATGGCATCGATCCAACCAAATGCATCCATGACCTTATTAAGGGCATCTACTTCTATCGGGGTATGACTGACAACTTTTACAAGCTGTTTATGGTTCCAAACATCGTCTTCTAAGGGCGCAATATTCAAATCACCCACCAATACCATTGGTTTTGAATTGTCTTTTTCTTTGGGAAACCTATCTGTCATTTCTGTAAGAAAGTCTAATTTGTGGGCGAATTTATCGTTAATAGTACGATCTGGTTCGTCGCCACCGGCAGGAACATAGAAGTTATGAACTTCAACTCCATTTGGTAAAGTGACCGATTGATGACGACAATCAGACTTGCCAGCCCAATCTTTGCTTTCTTCATTGGTGAGAGGAAGTTTAGAACATATGGCGACACCGTTGTAACTTTTTTGCCCGACCATGTAGACATGGGGAAATCCTAAGGCTTGAATACCCTCAAGTGGGAAGTCGATGTTTTGCGCTTTTGTTTCCTGAAAACAAACCACATCAGGGCTATATTCAATGTTTAATTTTTCAAGTAAATTAACACGTTGTCGAATAGAGTTAATATTCCAGGTTACTAGGCGCATATGTCTAACTTTCAAATCGAGAAATTTGTATTTTGCACAGCATAAAGATGAAGAGAGATCTCCTCAACCATTCTATTTAGAAAGGAAGACGTAGACGAATAATTTATCGTTTCAAAATCAGAACGAAATAATTTAAGAGGTACCTCTTTGG
>CBFCZA010000228.1:0-5279 GCA_965602285.1 uncultured Curvivirga sp.
CTCAAATTTGAGCAACCATTCTAGGTGAGCTTTGATAAGGTCTTGCCCAAATTGATAAAGGGTATCTTCATCAGTTACGCCATGCTTTTCAAGCCACTTTACAGGGGTGATAGGGAGTTGGCTTGCAATGTTGAGAGAGACCACAAGATCAATGTCCATGAACCCATGATACATGCTGGCTGCTGGAATATTGGGAATTTGATTTGGATTGGAAGAGAGGCTGTCACATAGTTCTGTCACATCACCAGTGATGAAAATAACCCGCCCGTTACCATGCTTTTTTTCTAACTTCTTTGCACGCTTTCGAATGATGCGAGGGTGCATGGCATCTATCAAAATAACGCGGCTAAAATTTTCTAATAATTCCTCAAGGGGAAGGTCGTAACCGGGGCCAGAACCTACAATCAACGCGGAACGTTTCATTTCACAGGCGGCTGTTGCTTCTAATATCGCAGCTTTGGACTGATCCAAGTGATCTTTCCATGCCTCTTTGCATCGTTCAAATCGGGCTTCTATACCAATAGACTCGCTTAAATATCCCATCGTTCTAACCCATTTAGGGGCAGGGTTAAGCAGGGGACTGAATAAATAGGATAAGGCTTCGATGATCATTTTACTTTAGGGCGTTGGATTGCTAACCAAAACCAGAATGAAGCCTGTAATAAATGCGGCAACAGCTAGGTATTTTTGTGCCTGAATGAATTTCATACCTGTTTCATTATAGGCCATACTTTTATTACGAAACATAGAATCTTTATGCACGAATTGTAGCCAATTTTCACTTTTATGACGAAAAGCCATAAATTGGCAACCAATGGCAGCAAATACCAAGATACCTAATAGGATAAACAAGCCTATTTGCGCAGGTGAGCTAATGATTTCTGTGGTTTCAGGGGTCATGAGGAATTGCTTTCACGATTGGCACCGGGCACCCAAAGAACGTCACTGCTGCCTTGATTGTTACAATATCTGCTGAGAACAAAAAACAGATCAGATAAACGGTTGAGATATTTGATGACTTCAGAATTGACGGTTTCACCTTCACTTAACGCCACACATAATCGTTCTGCGCGTCGCGTTATGGTACGTGCCATATGCAAATAAGCCGCAGCAGGGGATCCACCTGGTAGGATGAAGCTGCTTAAGGTTGATAGATGTTCATTATAATGATCACAGGCTATTTCTAAGGCATCCACTTGGGCAGATGTTATGCGCAATGCGGTGGCTGCTTTTTCTGGGTTTTTTGCATCTTCCGCTTCAGGGCGACAAAGGTCAGCCCCTAAATCAAAAAGATCATTTTGAATGCGGTTTAACAGTGCATCAACGTCACCTTCTGTATGAAGGCGAACAAGGCCGACTGTGGCATTTGCCTCATCAACAGTACCATAAGCATTGATACGTAAATCATATTTTGCACGGCGTGATCCATCCCCAAGAGAGGTTTCGCCTTTGTCACCGCCGCGGGTATAGATTTTTGATAAAGTGACCATTTTAAAAACTTTCTTATGCGCCGCCGTTTTGTTTCATTAAGTATAAACCTAACATAAACATGGCAATGGAGAAGGCTTGAGCAACAATCCTATATCGCATGAGTTTATTGGACCATTTTGCATTAAATTCTCCACCTCTTGTCATGGCAAATAAACCTAGACCTAAGATGAGCAGGGTCGTGCCCATGCCCACAATCATTAAAATAAATGCAATAATATTCATGTGAATGTCCTATTCATTTCTTATCCCTTCAATTTTCTAATCCTGTTAGGGGAATTAGCAATATGGGGATGAATTCCATTAGTGAAAGACTTAGTCCTTTTTTGGGGTCTTCTCAACAGGAGATTTACTGTCTGCATTAGGGTTGGTTCGTCGAGAGAGCCGAGATGAAATTTTATCATGCCGACGCGCTGTCAGTGATTTACCATGGAGACGAGGAGGTGAGAATTGCAAAACATTTGATGATTGAGGAGGTAAAGAGGCTTTGCGAAGCTCTTCTTTTTTCTCTTCGGCCTCTGCAATTTTTTTGAAATAGACTTGCGCAATAACCGTGTGATCATTAATGGGGTAGGCAGAATTATAACCACCATGGGCAAAACGTGCCAAGACACTAGGACGTCTGCCCCAAATCCATAATCTGTTTCCATCACCTTTTTTCACGTTGTTTTCTTTTCTGTCATTCATCCAAACCAATCATTTTCAGGGCGGTTTGGATTATGGTAAAATATTCTTATAGGTTACCTTGTTATAGAACTTAAAGAAAGATAGATTCCCCTTAATAATTCCACTTGCGATATAGAAAGCCTAACATGTCCATTGTACTTGAAATTGTGCTGCCAGTCTTTGGGATTGTGCTGATGGGATTTTTTGCAACAAAACTAGGGTGGTTTAATGAAACCGCTGAACAAGGGGTAAATCATTTTACCTTTAATTTTGCGGTTCCGTTGATGTTATTTAACATTTTGTCGCAGATTTCTTTACCCGAAGAACCGCCTATTCCGTTTCTAGCGAGCTTCTTTGGTCCGTTGTTCATCGTTGCATTCTGTGGCTATTTGATTTCCAGATATATTTTTAAACGCAGCTATTCGGTTGGATTGATAGCAGGTTTCTGTGGGGCTTTTGGAAATACAGCACTGTTGGGATTACCTTTATTATTAATCGCTTTTGGTGAAGAACGTATTTTACCTTTTTATATTATTTTATCTGTTCATGGGTTGACCTTATTCACTATTTTGACAATTTTGTTGGAGTTTGGAGAAAAGAAAGCTTCTAAAGATGAAAATCAGCCCTCTGTCGTTATTATGATTGTGAAATCATTACTGACAAACCCAATTTTGGTGGCGATTATTGTTGGGATGGTTTGCAACCTCTTGGAAGTTTCTATGCCTAAGGCAGTTCTGACATTAACAGGGCTCATGAAAGGGGCTGTTATTCCTGCTGCTCTATTCGTATTAGGGGCAAGTTTAACCCGTTATGGCATTCGAGGAAGAGTTATGGAATCTTCCGCGGTAGTCATATTAAAAATCGTAGTTTTCCCCTTTTTAGTTTATATTTCCGGCACATATATTTTTGAAATTGATCCATTTTGGGTCATGGTCGCTGTGATCACTGCGGCCCAGCCCCCGGGTGTTATGAGTTTTATGTTTGCCACACGATATAAGGTTGGGGTGGCTGTGGCTTCAACAAGTATCTTTATGGCAGCAGCAGGGTCTGTTGTGACAATTACATGGATACTTTATTTCTTTAACGTAAGGTAATGCTAAGGAGGGTCGTTTGAGTTTTCTACGTCATATAAAATATGCAAATAATGCAGACCTTAGCGGCTTCTTGCCGTATCTATGGTATGATCGAACCATTGGATGGATTAGAAAAGATCGTTTGGAAATTCTTCGGGCTTGGCCTGAGGCCTTTTCGATCAATGAGAAATTTGTAGAATTGTCTCCCAAGAAAGATGATTATGAAGGGCGTAGCACTTGTCTTGAGGAGGCTCTTTTAGGCCTTCGTGCTATGGGTGAAATAAGGGGATGGCGCGATGAAATCTATCCCTTGGTTGAAGAATTTAACGCAGAACCAATTGCGCAATTGGAACGTGCGGCTTGCCCCTATTTAGGCATGAGATCTTGGGGTGTACATTTAACAGGTTATGTTAAAAAGGCAGATGGGCTTTATATCTGGGTAGCTAAACGGGCCTTGAGTAAGCAAACATATCCGGCCATGTTGGATAATATGGTTGCTGGTGGGCAACCTTTAGGTATTAGCCCAACAGAAAATATGCAAAAAGAATGTTGGGAAGAGGCAGGAATATCATTAGATATTTCTAAAAACCTCAGGCCTGTTGGAACAGTTTCTTATGTGCATCAGTTGGAAGAAGGCATTAAGCCTGATCAAATATTCCTATATGACCTAGAATTACCAGAAAACTTTCAACCGATAAACACCGATGGAGAAGTAGAAAGCTTCTCTTTACTACCCGCTGAAGAAGTCATGGAAATGGTTAGACATACAGATCTTGTTAAATATAATTGCAACCTTGTCTTTATCGATTTTTTCTTACGTCATGGGTTGTTAAGTCCAGATAGCTGTCCTGACTATATGCAGCTTTGCCTTGGGTTAAGAAAATGAAACCTACCATTATATTGATTGCTATTCATTCATGATCATTATATTTTGAAGTTATAAATAATTCATATAAAGAGAAAAACGATATGCCTCCTTTTCACCTTGCCTTTCCTGTTGATGACCTCGAAAAAACGCGTAAATTTTACGCCGATGATTTGGGATGTACGGTGGGCCGTGAAGACACGAAATGGATTGATTTTGATTTTCAAGGCCATCAGATTTCTGCACATCTTCGCCCTGAAGAAGTCCGTATTGCTGAAACGAACTCTGTTGATGGGGAGCAAATCCCTGTTAGGCATTTTGGCCTCGTTTTGGAATGGAGCGAGTGGGAAAAATTAGGGCAGAGGTTGAAGGATTTAGGACGTGAATTTCTAATAGAACCTAGCATTCGCTTTGAGGGAAAAACGGGAGAGCAAGGCATTTTCTTTTTGCGTGATCCAGCTGGTAATGCATTGGAATTTAAATCTTTTAAAAATATGGACCAACTTTTTGCACGGGACTAAGGGCTTGCCCCATTTATTGTCCAAAGATGTGTTAGGGAGATAAAATGTCTAAAGATGACCTGTTTCTGGATGATGATGATGATGATTTTACCGATCAAACGGGTACGCCTAAAAATGCACCTTGGAAAATTCTCATTGTTGATGATCAACCAGAAGTTCATGAAGTCACCAAATTAGCATTAGCCAACTTTTCCTTCGATGATCGTGAATTACATTTCATACACGCTTTTTCTGGAAAAGAAGCTCAGGAAATTTTAGAAGTAGAAAAAGACATTGCCATGCTTTTATTGGATGTGGTGATGGAAACTGAAGATGCTGGGCTGGCGTTAGCGCAGTGGATTCGTGAAGAATTACAGAATGATTTTGTTCGAATAGTCCTACGAACAGGACAGCCGGGCCAAGCACCTGAAAAAGATGTTGTTCAGAATTATGATATTGATGATTATAAAGAGAAAACCGAACTAACTGCCAGTAAGCTTTACACTGTCATTTATTCCACATTGCGTGCTTATCGTGATATCATGTCCATAGATTTAAATCGCCGTGGGTTACATTTGATTGCTAAGGCTTCTGCTGATTTACTAAAAATAAAATCCATAGAAACTTTTGCCCGAGAAGCCTTAAATCACTTTATTTCTTTAATCTTTATGGACAGCCCTAAAGACT
>CBFCZA010000229.1:0-5257 GCA_965602285.1 uncultured Curvivirga sp.
TGAATCGGTCCAAACAAATGGCACCATTCAGTCTAATCGTAAGCATGGCGGGTTTGAAGATACAATAATGTTATCTTCAATGAATATGCGTTATATTAATAGGATCATTGACAATTCTGAAAAGAACAATTTGTTTTTCAATAGTTTGAATGTTCAATTAGAGCGCGATTCGAGTGGAAATGTCGTAGATATTAGTTTTATAAGCGTAAATGGAAGAAAGAAGAAAAAGGAGGTTAAGCTCAGAGGGGGAGTTTTTATTGAAAAGGTGCTAAATTCTTTACAATATGGCTTACATAATGTGCAACTGTCTAAGAATGAAATAATAGAAATCCCTATTTCCTCAGAAGATGGTAAGAAAACTATTGGAAATATTATTGATAAATTGAGAGGTCGAACGATTTGGAAAGGTCGGCCGACAATTGTTTTTGAAACGTTAGGCTATATTTTAATTAAAGACATCACTCAAAAAGAGTATAAATCAAGAGTTCGTGGTTATTAATTAGTTGATGAATATACGGGAAGTATTGTGGTTAGAGATATAGTTCATGAGCTGTATAATGAATTTAATGCAAAATATTTCAAAAGAACGGTATTAAGAATAGATTTAGATCCCTCTACACCAACAAGAACAGATAAATTTGTTTTACTGGGATCAAACCATTATAGTTAGCTTTCTATTTCAGCAAAATCTAATTGATTTAGGTCAATGAAGTTTACACATTTTCTTTGAATATTATGAAGTATAATAATTTATCAAAGAAAGAACAGAAATGACCCCTGCGCAAATTGACCTTGTACAATCCACTTTTAAAGACGTTGCCGCCATTAGTGATGATGCCGCAGCTCTGTTCTATGGCCGCTTGTTTGAGCTAGACCCTGAATTAAAGGCACTATTTGTTAATAGTGATATAAAGGTTCAAGGAAGAAAACTGATGACAACGTTGGGTGTTGCAGTGAATAGCCTCAAAAAACCAGAAGATATTATCCCAATCATTCAAAAATTAGCTGTGGGTCATTTAGACTATGGGGTTAAGGAATCTCATTATGCAACAGTAGGAAGCGCACTTTTGTGGACCCTTGAACAAGGTTTAGGTGATAAATTCACAGAAGAAGTAAAAGAAGCTTGGGCGACAACTTATGGTCTGGTTTCATCTGTGATGATCGAAGCAGCATCAAAAAGTCAATTAGCAGCAGAATAAATTTAGCGCATAAATATTAAAAAAGGCCGCCTTCATAATGAGGGCGGCCTTTTTAATGTGATTTATAAAATTATTATAAGAGAAATTTGCTTAAATCTGTATCCTTAGCAAGATCACCTACTTTTTCAGTTACAAGTTCAGGTGTGATTGCAATTGTTTCGCCACCGCGATCCGTTGCGGTGAAGCTGATGTCTTCTAACATACGTTCCATAACGGTATGTAGGCGACGGGCCCCAATATTTTCTACGGTTGAATTGATCTCTGCTGCTAATTCTGCAATGCGGGTGATGGTTTCTTCTTGGAATTCAAGAGTCACATCCTCTGTACCCATTAAGGCGATATATTGTTTCACGAGGCTGTTTTCAGGCTCCCGCAAGATGCGTTCAAAGTCATCTTGGGTTAGGGCAGTTAAAGTAACCCGAATAGGCAGGCGCCCTTGAAGTTCTGCAAGTAAGTCACTTGGTTTCGCTTGGTGGAACGCACCAGAGGTGATGAATAAAATATGGTCCGTTTTGATGGCACCATGCTTGGTGGTGACTGTTGTTCCTTCAATCAAAGGTAGCAAATCGCGTTGAACCCCTTCACGAGAAACATCCCCACCTTGCCGATCAGAACGCACGGTGATTTTGTCAATTTCATCAATGAAAACAATGCCGTTTTCTTGAACATTATTCAGTGCTTCTTCGGTTATTTTATCATGATCAATAAGCTTATCAGCCTCTTCGGCGATCAATGCCTCGTAAGAATCTGAAACTTTCATGCGACGGGTTTTGGTACGGCCACCGAAACCTTTTCCAAGGATATCACCCAAATTCATCATACCCATGCTGGCGCCGGGCATGCCGGGTATGTCCATTGATGGCATAGACATCGCACTGTTATCTTGAACGTTTAGTTCAATCTCTTTGTCATCTAAAAGTCCGTCACGAAGTTTTTTACGGAAGCTGTCGCGGGTTGCTTCGTTGGCTGTGTCGCCAACAAGCGCATTAAGAACGCGGTCTTCTGCAGCAAGTTCTGCGCGGGATTTAACCGTTTCACGTTGCAATTCGGCCGCCATCGAAATGGCAACTTCAACCATATCGCGGATAATTTGTTCAACATCACGTCCCACATATCCAACTTCGGTGAATTTTGTGGCTTCGACTTTGATGAAAGGTGCGTTGGCTAATTTTGCCAATCGACGTGCGATTTCTGTTTTACCACAGCCTGTTGGTCCAACCATCAGGATATTTTTTGGAAGAACTTCTTCGCGCATATCACCGGTTAATTGTTGTCGGCGCCAGCGGTTTCTTAGGGCAATGGCAACGGCACGTTTGGCATCATTTTGACCAATGATAAAACGGTCTAATTCGGAAACAATCTCGCGTGGAGAAAAAGCAGTTTTTGAGGAAGAGGTCATGTTTTATAAACTCTCTAAGGTAATGTTTTCATTTGTATAGATGCAGATATCCGCGGCTACTTTCATAGATTTGCGAACAATAGTTTCTGAATCAAGGTCCTCAATATCAATCAAGGCACGTGCGGCAGATAGGGCAAAATGTCCACCAGATCCAATGCCGATGATGCCGTCATGTGGCTCAATAACATCGCCAGTGCCAGACACGATTAAAGACACGTCTTTATCTACAACGGCCAGCATCGCTTCGAGTTTACGAAGGTAGCGGTCTGTACGCCAATCTTTGGCAAGCTCTACACAGGCACGGGTCAATTGATTTGGAAATTGATCCAATTTCGCCTCAAGACGTTCTAGCAATGTGAAGGCGTCCGCCGTTGCACCAGCAAAGCCAACAAGAACTTCACCATCGGCAATAGGGCGAACTTTGCGCGCATTAGGTTTGAAAACAGTATTCCCAAGGCTGACTTGGCCGTCACCAGCCACAACTACTTTACCATTTTTACGAACGGAAAGAATTGTGGTGCCGTGAAAGACAGGGGCGCCATGGGCATTATAAACAGGGTCATATGTATCAGTCATGCTTCGGATATGGGGCAATCCACCCCCAAGGTCAATGCCTGTCATTCATAAAATAACCGTCGCAGATGAAAATAAACCAAAACACTTGAAAATGTTAGGATGTAAACACCTGTGAAAAACCGTCAAAAAAATGATGAAATAGTAAGGTTTCTCGTAAAACAACTGGTCATATGGGGTATTGGTTGTTAAAAACCCCTTCATAGTTAATTTAACTAAAAATATTTTTATCAGGAATGAAACAAATGCGTCAGGCAACTGTAGAAAGAAATACAAAGGAAACTAAAATTTCCGGCAGTGTTAATCTAGAGGGTAATGGAACTTATGATGTTGAAACAGGCATCGGATTTCTCGACCATATGATGGAACAATTAAGCCGTCATAGTTTGATGGATTTAAACCTTCGTGCCCAAGGCGATTTGCATATTGATTATCATCATACTGTAGAAGATTGCGGTTATGTTGTTGGAGAAGCCGTAAGTAAGGCGTTAGGTGATCGAAAAGGCCTAACCCGTTATGGTCACGCCTATATTCCCATGGACGAAACGTTAAGCCGTATTTCGTTGGACTTTTCCAATCGCCCTTATTTGGTTTGGAAGGTCAATTTTACCCGCGATAAATTAGGTGATTTTGACACTGAATTATTCAAGGAATGGTTTGCTGCCTTCTCGCAATCCGCAGGCGTGACACTTCATGTGGAAAATCTTTATGGCGAAAACAATCATCATATCATTGAAAGTTGTTTTAAAGGTTTAGCACGGGCCCTTCGTATGGCGTGGGAAATTGACCCGCGTAAAGCCGACGATGTGCCGTCAACAAAAGGAACTTTAGGGGGGTCGCTTTAACGCGCTCTTACTAAATAAGATCAAAAAGGTCTGATAAATGACTGTTGCAATTATTGATTATGGCTCTGGTAACTTGCGTTCTGCTGCTAAGGCGTTTGAACGAATGAGTGAGGAAGAAGTTATTGTAACTTCTGATCCAAAAATTGTAGAAGCCGCCGATCATATCGTCCTTCCAGGGGTTGGAGCTTATGCTGATTGCCGTTCTGGACTTCGAAATGTAAAGGGTATGGAAGAAGCATTAACCCGTACCGTTATCGAAGGTGGACGCCCTTTCTTAGGTATATGTGTTGGTATGCAACTACTTGCCACTGTAGGTGAAGAATTTGGTGGAACGGATGGATTAGATTGGATTTCTGGTCGCGTGAAAGCAATTTGTCCAGATGATAAAAGCTTAAAAATTCCACATATGGGGTGGAACCAATTGCATGGTGTGTCTGACCATCCCGTATTGGAAGACATAGACCATGGGGCCTATGCTTATTTTGTACATAGTTTCCATTTCATACCTGATAATCCTGCCCATTTGTTGGCAACAACATCTTACGGTGAAGATATTACCGCAGTTATTGGTCGTGAAAATATTATTGGTACACAATTTCATCCTGAAAAAAGCCAAGAAACGGGCTTGCGTTTTATAAGAAACTTATTGAATTGGAATCCATAAGTTCTTTTTAAATATGAATTTTAGGACTCTAAGTTATTAAGGAATAAGATAAATGATTTTATATCCAGCTATTGATTTAAAAGATGGTGAATGTGTTCGATTGCTTCGTGGCGATATGGATGTGGCAACTGTATTTAATGATAACCCTGCGGCGCAAGCAAAGTCCTTTGCGGATGAGGGGGCTGAATGGTTACATGTGGTTGATCTGAATGGTGCCTTTGAAGGGAAGCCTGTGAATGCGGATGCGGTTGATGGTATCCTTAAGGCATCCACCATGCCAGTCCAACTAGGCGGTGGTATCCGTACTGTGGCACAGGCGGTTGATTGGGTAGAGCGCGGCCTAAGTCGCGTTATCCTTGGTACTGTAGCGATTAAAGACCCTTCTGTGGTGATTGAGGCCTGTAAGGAACTTCCGGGCAAGGTTGCTGTTGGCATTGATGCCCGTGATGGTTTTGTCGCGGTTGAAGGTTGGGCAGAAGTAACAGAAATTACCGCACTTGATCTTGCAAAGAAATTTGAAGACGCAGGCGTTGCCGCAATCATTTATACTGATATTGAACGTGATGGTGCGATGATG
>CBFCZA010000230.1:0-5250 GCA_965602285.1 uncultured Curvivirga sp.
AGCAATGTTATAAGTTGATATAAACTCTACCCAAAATGACCTAAAGCTAGATGTTAGGTTCAGCTGCCCAAGCTAAGGTATTACAACGTTATTTGGGGCCTCGGGTGCGGGAAAGTCCTCTATCCTCAATATAATAGCTGGATTAAAGCCTGCATTCGAAGGCAAAATCACCTTTGAAGATCAAACACTTTTTGACAGCAGTTCCAAAATCTCTCTCCCCCCTGAGAAACGTAGGTTTGGGTATGTATTTCAAGACAGCTGTCTGTTCCCACATATGTCAGTTGCTAAAAACCTAGAATATGGATCTCATCCAACACTAGGTTCTGGGATTAATCGAGATGATGTACTTGAACATTTAGGTATAGAGAACCTTTTGCACAGAAAACCATCAACCCTTTCCGGTGGAGAATCTCAACGTGTAGCGATTGCCCGTGCACTCCTTTCAAGCCCTCAAATGCTTTTAATGGACGAACCACTTTCCTCCTTAGATCAATCAAGAAAACAAGAAATTCTCCCGCTCTTAAAATCCATAGCTGTAGAATTCAAACGACCAATTCTTTATGTTAGCCATTCCTTTGAAGAAGTAGTGCAACTATCTGATAAATTAGTTCTTTTAGATAAAGGCCAAACGATTGGGCAAGGAACACCGGAAGAGTTAACAACAAACCCAAAATATGCCCGCCAGCTTGAAGGTTTCGATGCGGGAAGTTTATTAACATGCAAGGTGGAAAAGCATGACTCGGAATATGCTCTAACCTACCTTTCATTTTCAGGCGGCAGCATACCTATCCCCCTAACAAAGCACCCTTTGGGTAGTCGGTTACGTATTAGAGTTCGGGCCCGTGATATCACTTTGGCAAATAGTATCCCCGAAGATATTTCAATGCTTATACGTATACAGGCTAAAATATTATCCGTAGAAGATGTAGATAACACGCATAATTATGTACGTCTGCAATCTGGCGACGATATTCTTTTGGCTCGGGTAACAAGAAAATCAATCGATACCCTTGGAATCAAAGTTAACAAGCCTATATTTTGCTTAGTAAAGTCAGTTACCTTAGAACTATAAGAAACTTCCTAATACATACTCTAATGACATGTATGTTATTTGTTGTTTTCCTTATTTTTAGGTATGCTGACAAAAAGGAAGATATCTTATGATAAATAATGACCAAGAAATCCACATTGAAACAACCCCAATTGTTGATCTACCAACTATCCCAGTAGATATGGACCATAATCATCATGCTAAAATGGTTCTTGGTCATTGTGAAGGATGGAGCCTAGCTCCCATCATTGATTGGCTTATTTCTAAAGAATCTCGTGTCACAGATCCTGCTCTTTTCTTAGGTGGGCTAGTAACACAGTTGATGCGCGTTGGTGCACCTGTTAATCGCATTCGATTATCCTTTATGACCATCCATCCCCAAGTGGCTGCTTTCTCTTATATTTGGGAAAAAGAAACCGATGGTGTCCAACCAATGCAAATTGGACATGGGTTTAAAAATTCGACGGCCTATAAAGGCAGCCCTGCGGAAGAATTATTCGATAGTGTTGATATCGTCCGTTATCGAATTAAAGACCTTGATGTCTCTACGATGCACCCAACCTTACAAGATGTAAAAGATAGTGGTGCTACAGATTATATCGGTATACCCCTTGAAACCAGTAGAGGTGAAATCCATTCCCTTTTCATCAGTACAGATCATCCTGATGGCTTTTCCGATGCTGACGTTGAAAAGCTCAGCCTCCTTGGTCAACATATACAGGCAAAAGTGGAATTATTAGCTACTCAAATCCTTACCATAGCCTTGTTAAATACTTATGTAGGAGAAAGAACCAGTGCAAAAGTTTTAAGTGGGCAAATCCAACGTGGTGACGGAGAAGTGATTGAAGCTGCTTTATGGTTTTCAGATTTGAGGGATTTCACCCAGCATTCAGAAACATTGAGCAGTGAGGAATTACTGGAGCTCCTCAACGAATATTTTGAGTTGGTCTATGATGCAGTCACAAAAAATGGCGGCGAAGTTTTACGTTTCATTGGCGATGCTATGCTTGTTGTATTCACAGCAGAGAATGCGGGCCATGGATGCCTTTATCGTGCAAGTGAAGCTGCATTCAAGGCATCAGAAGATGCATTTGAGGCATTAGACAAACTAAACGAGAAACGAAGCAGTGAAGGCAAAACCACATTCAATTTTGGTGTAGGTTTACATGAAGGCAAAGTAACATATGGTAACGTAGGTGCCCCCAACCGCCTTGATTTTACAGTTATGGGCCCTGCGGTAAACCGTACATCGCGCCTTGAAAACATGACTAAGACCCTTGGCAGACGTAGATTAATGTCCAGAGAGTTTGCCGATAAAGTAATTTGCAAGGTTGTTTCTCTTGGTTTTCACGACCTAAAAGGTATTGCCAAAAAACAAGAAATTTGTGCCATTGCAAGATAACCCTGTTCAAACAGATGTAGATGAATTAGAGCTTCTTCTACCAACAATGAAACAGGTAGAAGATATTGCTTCTATTCAAAACGGTTGGCCTGTCAACTCCCCTCTTTTTTGGCTTCTCTCAGAAGGATTGCGCCATACCGAAATTTCAGATTTGATAAAAGGGTTAGGCCAAACACTTGTTTCAGCAGGGGCTCCAATATGGCGTTTACGATTTGCCATATGGACCGTTCATCCACTTTTATCCTCCTTGTCTTTTGCATGGGTACGTGGATCAGACGAGGTTAGTTTTTTTCAATCTGACCATGATATTTGGACAAGGGATACATACCTTGGAAGTCCTGCAGAATGGGTCATTCACAACAAAAAACCTTATAGGCAATCTCTTGAAGTTGATTTAGATAAAGAAAATCATCATCGCGTCTTATTCCAATTAAAGGACCAAGGCGCTACGGATTACCTTGGTCTACCTATCCCCTTTCGAAAAGGGGAACTCAACACAGTTTTCTTTGCAACTGACCGTGCAGGGGGATTCGAAGATGAAGATTGTGAGAAGTTTAAACTTATCGCCCAATGTCTGATCCCTATTTTAGAGAGCATGGTTACCCGCCAAATTGCACAAATTGTCATGGAAACTTATGTTGGTCACCGTACAGGCAATAAAGTCCTAAATGGTCAAATCAAGCGCGGCGATGGGGAACTTATCAAGGCGGCAATTTGGTATAGTGATTTGAGAGATTTCACAGTTCATAGCGAAACGTTACCTGCAAATGAACTGCTTGAAATGCTAAATCAATATTTCGAAACGGTTCACAAAGCAGTAAGTGCTAATGGTGGTGAAGTTCTTCGGTTTATCGGGGATGCTATGCTTATTGTCTTCCCAGAAGAAACCAGCGGATCAATCAAAGAAGCTTGCATTTCTGCACACAAAGCAAGTGTCGAAAGTTTAAAGGCACTAGAACTGTTAAATCAAACCCGTGAGAAAGAACATAAACCTCAAATCAAATTTGGGGTGGGTCTTCATTATGGGGATGTCATTTATGGCAATGTAGGGGCGCCAAATCGCTTGGACTTCACTGTTATGGGGCCTGCAGTGAACCAAACTGCACGTTTAGAAAGCATGACAAAACAATTAGGCAAACGTCGATTAATGTTACGGCCTTTTGCAAATGCTCTTGATCACGGAACCAGATCTCTTGGTTTCTTTACTTTGAAAGGTATTGCACAAGATCAAGAAATCTTAGCAGTAGACGATAACAATTAACATCAAATACCGTCCATAGAAAAACTTAAAAACTTACTGTACGATAAATGCGAACATGCTTATACTCTTCATATATCAACTAGAAAGAAGGTAGATAAGAGTAAGTCTATGACCATAGTTCCAGAAGATTTAATGGAAAACCCTAGTGCTTATGATGACCCTATAAAAGCTGTAGATAAGCTTTGTGAAATTTATGAGGACGGACAGAGACTACTCAAATCGCATTTTGAAAAATTTGTGAATGACGAAGATATGCAAGAACGTGGGGATGCACGTTATCCCTACTTATGGTTTGATGTTCCAAGCATCGCAAATAAAGAAAATGGCAGGCTTTCTTATGGGGCTGCCTCAAATATTGGATCATATGGAACGACAGTTACCAATCCGCGCCTTTTCAGAAGCTATTACCAAGAACAAATAGCCTTAATTCTTAAAAATCACGGTGGTAAAGTTTGGGTTGGCATTTCAAACCGTCAAATTCCTTTAACATTTGCATTGGAAAGCTTGACTGCGGATCTTCGCCAAGAACAAATTCCTCAATTGCTTGAAAAATTCCACATGCCTGATTTGTCAAAAATTGATGATGACATCCCTAATGGCACCTATAAAAGTAAACCCGACCAACCTTTCCCCCTCTCCTTATTTGGGGCTGAACGTGTAGATTATTCTCTTTCCCGATTAGCACATTATACAGGAACCTCTCCGCATCATTTTCAACGCTTTGTCCTGTTCACTAACTACCAACGCTATGTTGATGAATTTATTGAATATGGTTTAAAAGAAGTGAATGAAGGCAATGACTTTAGATCTTTCGTACAGCCTGGGAACTGTGTCACGAATAATCCAAGGTTACGCGATGAACCATCAAGTGGCGAAGTCGCAACTAAGATGCCGCAAATGCCTGCATATCATTTGGTCAAAGATGGTCATATGGGCGTAACTTTGGTCAATATTGGTGTTGGACCTTCAAACGCAAAAACCATTACAGACCATATTGCTGTTTTACGGCCCCATTGTTGGATTATGGTGGGGCATTGTGGTGGGTTGCGCCAAACTCAACGCCTTGGTGACTATGTTCTCGCCCATGCGTATGCACGTCTTGACCATGTCTTAGACAACGACCTTCCCCTAGAGGTACCTATTCCCGCAATCGCCGAAGTTCAGGTCGCATTGACCTCTGCGGTAAATAAAGTTGCTAATCTTTCTGGTGCTGCGATGAAACAACATGTACGTACAGGAACGGTTGTTTCCACAGACGATAGGAATTGGGAATTACGCTATGATGAACTTTCAACTTTCTTTAATCAATCACGCGCTATTGCCGTAGACATGGAATCAGCCACAATATCAGCAAATGGTTTTAGATTGCGAGTGCCATACGGCACATTACTTTGTGTTTCAGATAAACCATTGCACGGTGAAATTAAACTACCGGGAATGGCAAATGCCTTTTATGCAGAACGTGTAAGCCAGCATTTACAAATTTGCCTTGAAGCTATTAACGACATGCGTGATGGGGTAACACATGAAGCATTA
>CBFCZA010000231.1:0-5249 GCA_965602285.1 uncultured Curvivirga sp.
GTTAATCAGCGTATATATCCGATTTGTATTTGCAACGACAAAATGGACTTTTGAAGGTTTTGAAGAGCGTGATGAATTTTGTAAAAACGAGCAGGCAGGCATTGTTTTATTTTGGCATAATCGTATTGCCCTTACCCCATTTGGATGGCCAATAAAACATCACCCCCTTACGATCCTAACATCAGGCCATCGGGATGGTCGCTTAGTATCAAAATCCTTACAACATCTAGGTATGAACTATATAGAAGGTTCTTCAAACAAAGGTGGGGCAAGCGCCCTTCGTAAAGTTATAAAAGTTCTTAAATCAGGGACTTCTGTCGGTATTTCTCCAGATGGGCCGCGTGGCCCACGTATGCGTGTTAAAAGTGGTGCTATCTTAAGCGCGAAGACCACCGAATGTCCTGTTAGCACAATGGTATACAGTGTTCGCAAACGGAAAATAATGAAAAGCTGGGATCGTTTTATCCTTCCCCTTCCTTTCAATGAAGGGATATTAGTATGGCAGGAACTAAAAGGTATAAAGAAAAAGGCTTCAGAACAAGAAACTGAAACTTATCGCTTTTATCTAGAAGGTGAAATGACACGTTTAGCAAATAAACTTGATGAAAGAATGGGCCATGAGCCTATTGAACCTGCAGATGCAAATGAACAACCTAAAGAAAAAAAGAAGAGAGGATAATCTATATGTTTGACATTCCTCTTCTTTCATTTCCTCTATATAAACTAATGAGTTACACACTTACACCCTTTATACCATTTTATCTTAAAAAGAGAATTAAAAAGGGTAAAGAAGATCCTATGCGCCTAATTGAGCGTTATGGGAAGAGTAATATTTCACGCCCAACTGGAAGATTGATTTGGCTACATGCTGCAAGCGTAGGAGAACTGATTTCTTCCTTCTCTTTGATTAACAGGTTAGAAAAAAATCATCCTGATATTTCAATTTTGGTCACAACGGGAACAGTAACATCAGCACGCATGGCACAAAAGCATCTGCCATCGACGATTACTCATCAATTTGCTCCGTTGGACAGCCCACTATATGTCTCTAGGTTTTTGAACCATTGGAAGCCTGATCTAGTTCTATGGCTAGAATCCGAATTTTGGCCAAACCAATTGTTATCTTTACGGTCTAGAAAAATACCAACCCTTCTTTTGAATGCTCGAATTTCCGATGCTTCCTTTCAAAAATGGTCGAAACATCCTCGTAGTATTAAATCCTTGTTAAATTGCTTTTCTGGCCTATCCGCACAAAGCCCAGAAGATCGTGATAAATTACATATTTTAGCTGCAGGTCGAGAAGTTTTTTTACCGGGTAACTTAAAGCAAGCAGCAGCTCCCCTACCCTATGACAAAGAGGAATTGGATAGCCTTATAAAATCCATTGGGAAACGGAAGGTCATTGTCGTTGCAAGTACTCATAAAGGGGAAGAAGAAACGCTTCTTCACTGCTATCGAAAAATACTGGTGAAACTTAATCCCACGACGCCTCAACCGATAATGGTCCTTGTGCCACGTCACCCTGATCGTGGCGATTATGTAGAAGAAACCATCAAAGGTACCAACTTAATTTATTCACGGCGCAGTAAAAACAACATTCCAACTTCAGAAACTCAGATTTATCTAGCTGATACATTAGGTGAATTGGGGTTATTTTATGCATTATCAGATATAGCCTTCATTGGGGGCAGTGTTTCAGGTAATGTTGGCGGACATAACCCTGTAGAAGCAGCCCTTTTAAATTGTGCTATCGTTTACGGCCCTGACATGGCAAATTTCAAGGCCATCACCAAGTCCTTAGAAACTGATGACGCCGCTATAGCTTGTAGCACAGAAGAAGATATCATTTCGTCCTTCATTACTTTGTTAGAAAATTCTAAACAGCAAAAATTACTCAGCGCGAATGCCTCTAATTGGGCAAGTGATCAAAGTGAAGCAATCTTAAAAAGAGTTGAAGTTTTACTCCTCAAATATTTACCTAATAATGTTTCTGGAGGGGAAGATGACTAAAGCCCCTTCCTTTTGGAATCTAAAAAAAGCAAACTGGATTGCGGTTGCACTTCTGCCTCTCTCTTTAATCTATTGCCTTATAACCAAATTACGTCTTCTAATTTCAAGTCAGTATAAATCAAAAATACCGGTTGTTTGCGTTGGAAACTTCACCATGGGCGGGGCTGGAAAAACACCCGTTACCCTATCTCTTTACGCATATCTCAAAGAATTGGGCTTGAATCCTTGTATTTTAACCCGTGGGTATGGCGGAAAAATTTCTGGACCACAAATCATTACTACAAATACAGATAGCCCTGCTATGGTGGGTGATGAACCTTTTATGATGGCACAGTATGCAAATGTGGTTGTCTCCAAAGACAGACAAACAGGTGCGCAATTCATTGAACGATTTGGGTATAATTGTATTTTAATGGATGATGGATTTCAAAACCCTTCTTTGGTTAAAGACCAATCCTTTGTAGTGGTCGACGCAGGCGCAATGTTGGGTAACCAATGTGTTTTTCCCGCAGGCCCCTTAAGAGAACCCCTTTCTAGGGCGTTAAAAAGGGCGGATAATATTATCTTACTTGGGGAAACTACTCCTGAAAATGATCTCCCTAACTTTGCTGAGACTCCGATTCTAAGGGCAAATTTAGTCAAAAATTCCAAGACTTCTTTACCAATACACGTCGTTGCGTTTGCAGGTATTGGTCGGCCTCAAAAATTTTATAATAGTTTGAAAAATGAAGGTGTCTCTCTTTTAGATACGATAGATTTTCCAGATCACCATTACTATATTGAAAGTGAGCTGCAAGTCTTGTTTGATCTAGCCAATACACATAAGGCAGGCTTAATAACCACAGAAAAAGATTGGGTGAAGCTGCCTAAATCTTGGCAAGACAAGATTCAATACTTGCCCATCTCTATACAGTGGGATAGGCCTGAAGAAATAAAGAAAATATTACAATCCATCACTGGGCTCTCTCACTAATAAACGATTTAAGACGAACATGGCTGATTTAAGTAAAACCCAACGTACAATAAAAAAATGGCTGATCTATCCTGTTCAGGCGATCTTTGTCTATGCCCTCTATTATATCTTGAGAAATATTCCTATTCGTATTGCTGCTGGTATGGGGGCGTTCATATTCAAATTAATTGGCCCACTTACAAAAGCGCATAAAACAGCCTTAAATAACCTGAAACACGCATTCCCCGATTGGACTGAAGATAAACGCAAAGAAGTAGCACTTGGCGTTTGGGATAATCTGGGCCGTGGTGCCGGTGAATATATGCAAGTTGACCAACTTCAAGTCGAAGGGCCAAACGCCCGCATTGAAGTTGAAGGGTTAGAACATCTATTAAAGGCCAGAGATAGTGGCGAACGTTATATTTTATTCTCTGCACATATGGCTAATTGGGAAGTTATTTCTGTTTCAGCCACACGCTACAAAATCCTTTTAACCAACGTTTATCGTTCAGCATCCAATCCTTATGTGGATAAATTAACACGAAAAATCCGAAGTAATTTTGCTGGAACCCTTATACCCAAAGGCCGTAAAGGGGCACGAAAGCTAATAACAGAATTTAAAAATGGGAAACCATTGGGGATGCTGGTTGACCAAAAGCTCAATGAAGGGGTTTCTATTCCTTTTTTCGGTCGAGACTGCATGACAGCTTCCGCCCCAGCAGAGCTTTCCATACGATTTGATTGCCCTCTTATCCCAACACAAGTTATCCGTTTAGCCGGTTCGAAATTCAAAGTAATCTTCTATCCACCCATGGAAAAACCCAACACTGGTAATTTAAAAGAAGACAGCCTTAACTTACTTAAACAAGTCAATTTGACACTTGAAAAATTTATTAAAGAGCATCCAGATCAATGGCTTTGGGTTCATAAACGCTGGCCCAAAGATTAATTCTTTAAAACACCTTCTATTCTTATAAATAATTTACCACCTTAGGATATAAAAATGTCAGCAACTCAACCTCTTTCAGACATTAGAATTCTCGATTTAAGCCGTATTCTTGCAGGCCCTATTTGCACTCAATTCCTAGGGGACTATGGTGCTGACGTCATTAAAATTGAACGCCCTGGTGCTGGTGACGATACCAGAAAATGGGGACCGCCTTATGTGAAAGGTAAAGATGGAAAAGATAGCACCGAAAGTGCCTATTACCTTTGTGCGAACAGAAATAAACGTTCTATCGCCATAAATATTGCCACACCTGAAGGTCAAAAAGTAATTAAAGATTTAGTAGCAGAATGTGACGTAATTGTAGAAAATTATAAAGTTGGTGGTCTAAAGAAATATGGTCTTTCCTATGAAGATTTAAAAGATGAATTCCCCGGGCTTGTATATTGCTCCATCACAGGATTTGGCCAAGATGGTCCTTATTCAAAACGCCCTGGTTATGATTATTTGGCCCAAGGCATGGGCGGCATCATGAGCATCACTGGAGAGCCTGAAGGTCACCCAACTAAAGTTGGCGTTGCTATTACTGATGTTGTCACAGGTATGCACGCTGTTACGGGTATCTTAGCAGCCCTACGACACAAGGATAAAACTGGTGAAGGTCAGCATATCGATTGCTGTTTATTGGATTCACAAGTGTCATGGCTGGTGAATGAAGCAAGTAATTATCTAGTATCTGAGCAAGATCCAATCAGGCGTGGTAATAACCATGCTAGCATTGTGCCCTACCGTACGTTTGAGGCAAAAAATGGCTTTATTATTCTTGCAATAGGTAATGACGGCCAATTCATGAAATGGTGTGAAGTTGTTGGCGCTGATGAACTTTCAAATGACCCACGTTTTCAAACGAATAAAAATCGTGTTGAAAACCGTGAAGCCCTAGATGAACTTATCCCCCCTTACATTATCAGAAAAACCGTAGAAGAATGGCTAACTTTATTAGCTGCAAACGGTGTTCCTTGCGGTCCGGTGAATACCATCCCGCAAGTTTTTGAAGATCCTCATATATTACATCGTGGAATGAAGATAGAAATGGACCATCCCTTGGCTGAAACAGGAAAAGTTCCTCTTGTTGGAAATCCTGTAAAATTCTCTAAAACGCCTGTTCAATATCGGAATGCCCCACCAACATGTGGTCAACATACATCAGAAATTTTAAATGAAGTATTAGGTTTAAATGACGAAGAAATAACAAACTTAAGAAAAAAAGAAGTTATTGGATAACAAATTAAAAAAGCCAGTTGTATTTTCTACATCTGGCTTTTTCTAAAACAAATTCGT
>CBFCZA010000232.1:0-5238 GCA_965602285.1 uncultured Curvivirga sp.
ACAGTTTCAGGTAATGGGTCTTCAAATTCCCCTTCTTGTTCAGTTGGTTCTTCGCTCTCGGTGGATTGTTCTGAGCCAAGGGTATCACCTTCACCTTCGGCTTCTCCGTCACCTTCGCCCTCATTATCAATGGCTTCTTCTTCGGCAATGGCCTCTAACAATGCGCCCAAATCCAAATCGACAGTTTCACCTGTTTGTTCAAAAATTTCTTCTTTTATGACTTCTTCAAGCCTTTGAAGGTCTGCTTCGCCAAGGGCTTCCATTGCCGAGTTATTAGATTTGATAACATTAGTTTGTGAAACGGAAGCTTCGTACATTCTTAGGCCGCCAGAACCATCTGATTCACCTATGGCCGTACCAAAACTTTCATCCAGTGTGATGGATTCATCACCTGCGGTGATTTGGATGCTTCCTTCTAAAACAGAGAAGGTGAATGCTGTGTCGCCAATTAATACAGATCCAGTTACTGTTGTGCCGCGAATACCAATAGTGGCAACTGGCGTAGAAACTTGCATGTTGTCATAATTGTCATGAGCAATTTGGCCACTTACAAATACAAAGCTTCCTTTAAGAATGGAAAAAGCCGAATTACCATTGCTAGCACTTGAATCATAAACTAATTCATCAAGGGCTAACCTTGCGTCTTCACCAAGGGTAAAAATGGTATCATCAACGAAACGCATTTTAATTGAACCATCAGCGTTGGTTTCTATTTGATCACCTTGATAGACAGGATCGCCCAGTTGCAATTCTACACGCGATCCATCTTGGCGCGTTGCAAAAGCCTTTCCTGAAAGAAATTCAACAGTGCCAATAGGATCACCAGCCCCACCATCAATGTTTTGGGCCGTTTGATTTGGTGTTAACGGTACTAAAAAGGATTTTACAAGTTCTGGCGTTAAATTAACATCACCATCAGCAGTAAGTGTGGGTTTAGTGATTTGGTTGAAGTAATTTTCGATAATAACTTCATTTCCGTTTGGAAGCCTTAAATGTAAATCTACCCCACTTTGGATGAATTGAGCTGACGTTACAAATTCAGGTGAAGGTAAATAAATAGGTGCGTCAGTATTTGCATCAAAAAAAACTGATGCGTTTAAGTCAAGCGTTGATACGTTGTTTTGGAATGATTTATCATCAATACCCGAAACAGATCCATTAATCAGACGCGCCATACTTAAGTTCCACTAATGATGCAAATAAATAGATAAATAATTTTTCATTTTAAAAAATGAATTAAAATAGTGTATTAAATATAATGCTATTATCAGAAAATGAAATAAGAAATTAGATTTTGTTTATCTATTTTCATCTGTTACATAATAATTGAAAATTATTGTTTTTTAAGAAATCTATAACTGAGGCAAAATTGAATGAACAAAAATTGGCTGCGTGATCTTGTTCTAAAAAGTAAATCAGTTCTGATTGAAGCCTTATTTGCCTCCTTTTTTGTGAATTTATTGGCAATAGCAATACCTATCTTTGTACTTCAGGTTTATGATCGTGTTGTTTTCAATGCTGGTTATACCACATTGCAAGGTTTGGTTATCGGAATGGTGATTGTTCTTCTATTTGATGGCATATTACGCTATGGACGCGTTCGGCTTTTTCAATCATTTGCCATTCAACTGGATGGTCATATTGGTCGTGCGTTGATGAAAAAAATATTAAGTATGCCTTTACGTGACTTAGAAAAACGAAATACGGAAACATGGCATCAACTTTTCAAAGACCTTGATTTGATAAGAAACGGATTAAGTGGTGCTTCTGCTGCTTTAATATTTGACCTTCCGTTCGCATTTTTATTCTTAGGTGTTGTTTTCTTCTTAGCTCCTTCTTTGGGCAGTGTCTTCCTTGTTATAGTACCTTTGTTTATTATTTTAGCCTGGGTTTCAGGTCTAATGCATAGGAAGATGGTAGAGAAGGAACGTAATGCACAAATAGATAGAGACCAATTACTCCATAATATTTTACAAGCACGAACAACTGTTAAAGCTTTAGATATGGCAAGTGGTCTTCAACATCGATGGGAAGAGCTTCACGCCAATACAATGGTTCAATCATCTAAAAGAGGTCGTATAGGGGATGGGCATCAAGTTTTAGCTGCACTTCTTTCTTTGGTATCGACTGTAGCCTTAACATCTGTAGGTGCTTTGTTGATCCTCCAACAAGAATTAACAATTGGTTCTTTAATAGCTTCAAATATGTTAGCAGGGCGTTTGATAGCACCCATTAGCAGCCTTGTTGGGCAATGGCGTGGTTTAGCGCAAATGAAATTGGCAAAAGGGCGACTAGATGAACTATTTCAACTTCAAGAAGATCGTGTGGAAATCTCAGTTGATATGCCTACTCCAAAAGGGCAGTTTTCTTTAGAAAAATTAAATTATAAATACGCCCCTGATGGGGCAGATATCATATCAAATATTTCAGGCATGATTGGTCCAAAAGGGCTTTATTGTATCATAGGTAAAAATGGCAGTGGCAAAACCACTTTGCTTAAAATTCTTTCTGGCTTATATCAACCTGATGATGGGCGTGTGCTTCTTGATGATGGGGATATACGCCAATTTTCAAGATCTCAATTATCCCAATGGATGGGTATTTTACCACAAGATGCAGCTCTTCTTGCTGGATCTGTACGCGACAATATATCTATGTCAAATAAACGGTATGATGACGACCAAATTCTTGAAGCAGCAATGCTATCTGGAATCCATGATGTGATCATTGATCATCCAGAAGGGTATGATGCCGAAGTAGGGGAAAACGGTAGCTTTATGTCTGGTGGCGAGCGTCAACGCCTGTGTCTTGCACGTGCTTTCGTTGGAAACCCTTCTATTTTGTTATTGGATGAACCTACTAGTCATTTAGATATGGAGGTCGAAGCAAAAATAGGAAAAAACCTTCGTGAATATGCAAAAGAAAATACAGTCATTTGTGTTACGCATAGTCCTGCAATACTTCAATCTTCAGATTATATCCTTATGCTTGATAATGGAAAAGTAGCAATGGCAGGGCCATCGAGAAAAGTGTTAGATCAACTTCGAGGTAGTTTGAGCGTAGCCAAAACTGGAGGTGAGGCATGAGATATAGTCATTTAGATCGGCTTCTTATGCAAAAAAACAACAAAGGAAGGCGGAGTTTGCGTTGGGTAATAATGCTTTTACTGGGATCCTTTTTAGTTTGGTCTTTTTACACTGAATTAGATGAAGTTGCTGTTGCCATAGGTGAAGTGGTGCCTCAAGGGGATTTGAAGATTGTACAACATTTTGAGGGTGGTGTTATTGAACAACTATCTGTAAATGAAGGTGATTATGTGACCGCGGGCCAAGTCTTGTTACGCTTAAATCTTGCTGGATCTGGATTGAACCTTGATGAACTTAGGGTTCGCTTAGACGGTCTCCTTATAAGAAAGGACAGATTGGCAGCACAGATAGAGGATCGAGAGTTTATTCCTAATGCTGATTTAGCAAAGATATACCCAGATTTAACTCATTCGGAACGCAGTAGTTTTTATGCGGAACTGGCAGCTCAAAAAGGGGCTACTCGTCTTAGTAATCAAAAAATCAAACAAAGAGAATTAGAAGTTCAGGAGTTGAAAACTCATTTAGAATCTGCGGAACAAGATTTAAACCTTTCAAGACAGCATCTAGAAATGTCTTCCGAGCTTTTAAAAGATGGCCTGACCCCTAAAATTTCACATTTACAAATATCTAGTGAAGTTGAAAAACTTCAAGGTCAAGTTAACGTTTTAAAATCATCTGTTCCTCGTGCTGAGGCAGCTCTTGAAGAAGCATACGCAGAACGTTCTGATATTCAATTAAAACGCCTTGCTAGGCTTTCAAATGTTATGATTGAAACGGAAGTTGCTATAGCATCAGTCCGTGAAACTTTGGATTTGGCCCAAGATCAAAATAAAAGGGCTGACATAAAAAGTCCAATCAATGGAACGGTTAAAAATGTGCGTTATCATACGATTGGCGGTGTTGTACGTCCGGGAGAACCTATATTAGAAATTGTACCTGCTGGGGGAAATTTGGTTATTAAGGCTGAGTTAAATCCAACAGACCGTGGATATGTTGAAAAAGGCCAAAAGGCTGTCGTTAAGATTACAACATATGACTTTGCACGATATGGTGGTCTTGATGGGGAAGTTATAAGAATTGGTGCTAGTACGAATTTAACACCTGATGGCAATCCCTATTATGAAGTCGTCGTTAGAACAGATAAGAACTTTCTAGGAGAGGGAGGCTTATATGCTATTACGCCAGGTATGCAAGCGACAGTTGATATTCATACAGGGACCAGAACTGTTTTAGATTATCTTGTTCGTCCAGTTTTAAAACTTAAACATGAGGGGTTCCGTGAAAGATGATGCTTGCGAATACTATTAAATACATAGTAGATTATTAAATTGAAATTTATTATTATAGAATTTTATTTTTTTTATTGTTTAAAATGCTGTTTAAGGTCTTGATTATAGTATAGTTTAGATCTTATCTAATTAGGGGTTCTTTAAATGCGTCATTACTTGGCAAACTTTTTGTTTGTAGGGGGGGTAGTTTTATCTGCTCCTACACTTCTACATGCACAAAGTTTAAATGATGAATTGACAAATTTAGTTTCGTCTCATCCATTGGTACAATCAGAAAAAGCGAATTTACGAAATTTAGAGGCTCGTGTTGATGAAGCCGATGGTTCATTTTTACCTGTCGTTGCACTTTACGGTGACACTGGTGCGGAGGCGATTGATAATCCCTCTCGAAGATCAACGGGTTTAGACAGTAGTCGTATTCGCCGAGATAAATTTACCTTCACAGTTACACAAAATGTGTTTAATGGTTTTCGTGATGAAAATGAAATTAAAAGCCGAAAAACAATTTTAGAAGGTGGAAAACACACGCTTCAAGAAACCCTAAGAGATGAAATGATTCGTGGTATTGTCTCTTATATCAACGTGCTTAAATTTGATGAAATGCTTCGCCTTTCTAAAAGCCGCGAAGAAACCATAGCCAAACAAATGAATCTTGAAAATGAACGTGTTGAGCGTGGCTCTGGTATTGCCGTCGATGTATTAGAAGCTAAATCTCGATTGAGAAAAGCAAAAGAAAAAACTGTTTCTAATCTTCAAGATTTAGAAGCCGCAGAGGCAACTTTTGAGCGTGCATTTGGTCACTCACCTGATCTTTTAACTATGAAAGATGTAATGCCGCCGTTAAAATTACTTCCTAAAACAGT
>CBFCZA010000233.1:0-5238 GCA_965602285.1 uncultured Curvivirga sp.
GTGATCAAAACGCCATCAACAACGCGACCAAGAAGACTTGCTTGCCCCCAGCCTTCTAATAATAAAAACAATCGTCTACGTAAAGAACCCATGGCGCGATTCTACGCCATGGGTTCAAACTTGCAAAGATATAATTTCCGAAACTAAATTGGCTTACCCAGCCATAGCAGCCTCAATCGCATCAAGGGCAGCTTGCCCTTTATCCCCATCAGGCCCACCAGCTTGGGCCATATCAGGACGACCGCCACCACCTTTTCCACCCATTGCAGCAGATGCCACACGAACAAAATCAACAGAACTGAAACGATCTGTTAAGTCATCAGTAACACCTACAACAATAGAACCCTTACCTTCGCTCACCGCGACAACAGCAACCACACCAGAACCAATTTCCTTTTTAATTGCATCAACCAATGGTTTTAGCTCTTTTGCAGGAATATCTTCCAAAAGTCGGGTCGTAAAGTTTGCGCCATTCACTTCTTTAAGATCAGGTTTAGCAGCGCCACCGCCACCACTTGCCGCTAGCTTACGACGAAGGTCCGAAACTTCACGCTCTAGTTTTTTACGTTCATCTATTAAATTATAAAGGCGTTCAGGAACATCTACCGGCTTAGTTTTTAACACAGCGGCCATTTCTGATAGCTTAGCATCATGTGCATTCACATAATCCATTGCCGCCTGACCTGTCATACATTCAATACGACGAACCCCCGCAGCAACTGCAGATTCACTTGTGATTTTAAAATATCCGATATCCCCAGTACGGTTCACATGTGTTCCGCCACAAAGTTCCGTAGAATAAACACCAGAATTTGTCATTTTATCAGAACTACCCATAGAAACAACCCGAACTTCTTCGCCATATTTCTCACCAAACAAAGCCATCGCACCTTCTTCAATAGCAGCTTCTGGTGTCATTTGACGTGTAGCCACAGGTGAGTTCGCCCGAATTTGTGCATTCACGATCGCTTCAACTTCAGAGATCTCAGCATCGCTCATTGCCTTTTGATGGGCAAAATCGAAACGCATATTTTCTGAAGCAACCAAAGAACCTTTTTGGGTTACATGATCACCAAGGACACGGCGTAATGCTTCATGTGCTAAATGCGTTACTGAATGGTTACCTTTTAATTTCGCACGGCGCGTAGCGTCAACCGTCATATCTAGGGCATCACCAATTTTAAAACTACCCTTGGTCACTTCACCCATATGAATATGAAGGCCATCTACCTTTTTCGCCGTATCTGTAACCTTAAATTCAGCACCATCCGCAGATACAATCACACCAGCATCACCCATTTGCCCACCAGATTCACCATAGAAAGGTGTTTGGTTTGAAAGGATACTTACTTTATCTCCCGTAGTGGCAGATTTTACTGGTGAGCCATCATTCACAAGAGAGGTAATAACCGCCTCTGCACGCTCTGTTTCATAGCCTAAGAATTCAGTAGCCCCGATTTCTTCTTTAACCTCAAACCAAATTTTATCTGTAGTTTGATCACCAGAACCAGCCCAAGCAGCACGTGCTTTGGTTTTTTGTTCTTCCATTGAACTATCAAATCCAGCCTGATCAACGGAACGGCCCTGTCCACGAAGAATATCTTGCGTCAGATCTAGTGGAAAACCATATGTATCATAAAGGGTAAACGCCACATCACCTTTCAAGGATTCGCCATCCCCTAATTTAGAGGTTTCACCGTCCAGCAAACGTAAGCCTTTTTCTAAGGTACGTCCGAAACGTTGCTCTTCTAATTCTAAGGTTTGTGTGATCAAGGATTCAGCACGTTTCAATTCACCAAAATGTCCACCCATTTTCCCAATTAGAGACGGTACAAGCTTATGCACTAACGGATCGCGTGCACCCAATAAATATGCATGGCGCATAGCACGTCGCATGATCCGACGTAGAACATAACCGCGCCCTTCATTTGAAGGAAGAACACCATCCGCGATTAAGAAGGAAGACGCACGAAGATGATCCGCAATAACTTTATGTGATGCAGCTTGGTCACCGTCTGCCGCGACATTTGTCAGGTCAGCACATGTTTCAATGATCGCCCGGAACACATCAATATCGTAATTGTTATGCTTGCCTTGTAGTAAAGCAGAAATACGTTCTAAGCCCATGCCTGTATCAATGGATGGATTTGGAAGATTTACCCGATTACCCGGTTCGATCTGTTCATATTGCATGAAAACCAAGTTCCAAATCTCAATAAAACGATCACCGTCTTCATCTGGGCTACCTGGAGGGCCACCAAAAATATGATCCCCATGGTCATAGAAAATTTCAGTACATGGACCACAAGGACCAGTATCACCCATTTGCCAGAAATTATCTGATGTAGGTATACGAATGATACAATCATCACTTAAACCAGCAATTTTACGCCAAAGGCCCGCAGCGTCTTCATCTTCTGAATAAACAGTTACTAACAGCTTGTCTTGCGGAATACCATATTCTTTTGTGATCAAGTTCCATGCAAGTTCAATGGCCTGTGGTTTAAAATAATCACCAAAGGAAAAGTTACCAAGCATTTCAAAGAAAGTATGATGGCGTGCAGTGTAACCTACATTTTCTAAATCATTATGTTTACCACCGGCACGTACGCATTTTTGCGATGTTGTTGCACGATTATAGTCACGGGTTTCTGCGCCAGTGAAGACATTTTTAAACTGAACCATACCCGCATTAGTGAACATCAATGTTGGATCATTGCGTGGTACAAGTGGTGAAGATTCTACTACTTCGTGATCGTTTTTTTCAAAGTAATTTAAAAAAGTTGATCGGATGTCATTCGCTGTCGTCATTTTTCTACCTGACTGTTATATCTCTATCAGTGATGGTCATTCATATCATGAGCCATTTCTCTATAGTAGTTTGATACTGATCTAGCGCGGACAAGCAATAAAAAAAGGGCAAAAACACCTATTTGATCCACAAAAAAAACAAATGAAGCGAAAAAGTCACGCCTTCTGCTTTTTATTGCACATAAGAATAAAAAAAAGCCCCACTTTTAAAGTAGGGCTTTTCAAAATAGAAATAGAAACTGTTTGATTATTTTGGCGCATCATCAGGAGATAAATCAGCTTCTTTTGCTTCTTTTCCTGTAGGGCCTTCCAACATAGCACTATCCAAGATACCAGCATTTTCACGAACTTTACGTTCGATTTCACTGGTCATCTCTGTATTTTCACGCAAGAAGTTTTTCGCATTTTCGCGTCCTTGCCCAATACGTTGACCATTATAAGAGAACCATGATCCTGATTTATCGACAATCCCTGCATTCACACCAAGATCGAGGATCTCTCCCATTTTAGAAACACCTTCGCCATACATGATATCAAATTCAACAACGCGGAATGGCGGTGCTACCTTATTTTTAACAACTTTAACCCGTGTTTGGTTACCTGTGACTTCGTCCTTGTCCTTCACTTGACCAATACGACGGATATCTAAACGCACAGAAGCGTAGAATTTCAAGGCATTACCACCAGTTGTGGTTTCAGGGTTACCAAACATAACACCAATTTTCATACGAATTTGGTTAATGAAAATCACCATACAGTTGGAGCGATTGATAGAGCCTGTCAATTTACGAAGAGCTTGGGACATTAAGCGCGCCTGAAGACCCACATGATGATCCCCCATCTCCCCTTCTAATTCCGCGCGCGGTACAAGGGCGGCCACGGAATCGACAACCAAAACATCAATAGCACCTGAACGCACCAATGTATCAGCAATTTCGAGAGCTTGCTCCCCTGCGTCTGGTTGAGAGATGAGTAGTTCATCAACATCAACACCTAATTTTTTTGCATAAGATGGATCTAGTGCATGTTCCGCATCAACGAAGGCACATGTACCACCCGCTTTTTGTGCTTCAGCAACAGTATGTAAGGCCAATGTTGTTTTACCGGAACTTTCTGGACCATAAATCTCAACGATCCGTCCCTTTGGTAAACCGCCAATTCCCAGTGCGATGTCCAATCCTAGAGAACCAGTTGAAATGGACTCAATGTCCAAAGCGGCTTGCTTCCCAAGCTTCATAACAGAGCCTTTGCCAAACGAGCGTTCAATCTGACTTAATGCTGCTTCTAGTGCTTTTTGCTTATCCATAGTATCTTTATCCACCAAACGTAATTGCGGTTGTGACATTCCCATATCTCCCTTTTCCCATAGGCGCTGCTTCCATGCAACGGGCTTCACCTGAAATGAATGTGCCTCAAATGTTCTTTTTACGCAAGTTCTTTTTTTATTCTCATTAAATCCTATATAAATTCAATAAGATAAACCTATGTTCCCCTTGAAATCCTATTAGATATACAAGATGGTCTCATTAGTGATTCTTATTTTTTTTCGAAATGAATTAACCTAAAGGAAGGTTTTTATAGTCATCTTCCAGAATATCTGCCGAATCGATGGCTTCTTTCACTCGGGCGGCAAGCTGCTTCAAACTGAATGGTTTTGCTAAGAAGTAGACTTGATCTAAACTGGCTACATCTTCTGCTATTGTTTCTTTAGTATAGCCAGAAATACAAATAACCGGCATCTTTGGTTTTGCCTTACGTGCATATTGAATGACATCTGCACCACTTACTTTTGGCATCATCATGTCTGTCACAAGAAGATCGAACTCTGTATCTTCTTGTAAAATATCCAGTGCAACGACACCAGAACGTGCCTCGACCACGCTATAGCCTTTTGAACGAAGGGCACGTGCGGCGAACATACGAACACCATCTTCATCTTCTACCAGTAGGACGGATCCTACGCCCGTATCATCCTTTATGATATCCTTACTTTCAGCATCATTATTTGCAACTTGTGCATTTCCATAGGCTGTTGGAAGATACATAATGAAGGTCGTGCCTTTGTTTTCCCCTGCACTATGAACAAATACATAGCCACCTGATTGCTTCAAGCTTCCAAACACCATCGATAAACCAAGACCAGTTCCTTGCCCCACATCCTTCGTGGTAAAGAATGGTTCAAAAATATGTTCTAAATCTTCTTTCGTAATACCAGACCCAGTATCAGAAACACTGATTGAAACATAATCCCCAACAGGCATGATATCATCACGAATTGGATATGGTTTCTTGGCCTTAAAATTATCTGTATGAATGCTTAGTTTACCACCGTTCTTCATAGCATCTCTTGCATTCACCGATAAATTGATGATCGCCTGATCAAACTGTACTGGGTCATATTTAATACGCCCAAGATCACGGCCATGT
>CBFCZA010000234.1:0-5230 GCA_965602285.1 uncultured Curvivirga sp.
TTTTTTCTACCTGCTTTCTTGCATCAATATCTTGAATTGTGCCTGATAAGGAAACGATTTCACCATTTTCATAATTAGCTTTCCCGCTGGTGAATACCCACAATTTATTTCCTTTTGCAGTGAGTGCACGTAACTCTAAATTATAAGGCTCTCCAAATTCTATGGCACGTTGTACCGCACTCTCGATAATTGGCTTACTCTCTTGGGTGAACAGCTCTAAGCCCTCTGGTAAGGCAGGTTTTTGACTTTTCTTTTTATCAACTTCAAGGATTCTAAATGTTTCATCCGTCCAAGTTAATTCTTGTGTTTTAACGTTTAATTCCCATCCCCCAACTTTGGCAATCTTGCTAGTTTCGTTGAGAATATTCAGTGTTTTTCTAAGTGTTTTTTTAAAAGATATTTGACTGGTTACGTCATGTCGTATGGAAATATATTTTGATATTTTCCCATGAATATTAAAAATCGGGGTTATTATACTGTGAACAAAATAATGCGCGCCGCTTTTAGTACGGTTCTCTATCATATCAGACCAAGAGTTACCTGTAGAAATAGATTTCCACATATCAGAAAAGAAATTTTCTGAGTGTTTTCCTGAATTAAGAATTCGATGGTTTTGCCCTAGTAGCTCTTCTCGGGTGTATCCACTAATTGCACAAAACTTATCATTTACTTTTGTTATTGTACCTTGATCATCGGTTTCTGCAATAATAGCTTCGGCCTCTAACCCGTTCATGATTTGCATGAGTTGATTTTTTAAATCACGTTCTTCTGTGACATCACGTGCAACTGCGTAAATTAAACCATTGTTATCATTGATGCGTGCCGTCCAAGAAAGAATTCTATAATCCCCATTTTTATTTCGATATCTGTTTTCAAAATGAGGAAGCGTGCCATTTTCCTGGACTTCCCCTAAGACGTCTAAGGTCGCATCAATATCATCAGGATGAACCAAATTTACAAATGGTTGTGAAAGAAGTTCTTTTTCTGAATACCCTAAAGTTTGGTGAAAAGCAGGGTTCACTTTCTTGAAATAACCATCTGCCCCAGCGATGCAGAGCAGATCCAAAGTCATATCAAAAAATACGTCAGTGTCTGAGGGGAGGGTACTTGTCATTGGGGATAACCGTTTCGTAAGGTGACTATAGAGTGTTATATAATTAAGGATAGCCAGTATTTTGTCCAATGTAACTTTCCGTTACTTAGATAAAACCATAGTGATATTATTTGTTATTAGTAGCTCCTCAATTATTATTTGGAGGAAAATATAAAGGACTGGAAGATTTTGAAGCATAACTCAGCTTGCTGATCAATATATTGAGACAGTTCTTCAAAGTCATGAAAGTCGCAAACGCGTAAAAGTAACTGTTGTCTGCTTCTGACTTCATCGTCAATTTTTCCTACTTTAGCCCCCGTTAAACGCAATACAGCTTGGATGTTACGCCAAAGATTTAACCCCGTGATTAATGTTGTCATTGTTTCTGAATCTAATAAGCCCGCGTTTTCAGCTTTTCTGAAGCAATCTTCTGTATTTGTAGAAAAAATTTCAGGATGTGTTGATCCATGAATAAGTTGCAGATATTGCGCTACGAATTCAACATCAACTAATCCGCCACGATAATGCTTGATTACCCAGCGTTGATCACTTGGGAATTGTTTTGAGATCCGTTCGCGCATGTCAAAAATATCTTTTCGCACAAGTTCCGCACTTTTCGTTTGTATTTTCGCATGAATTATCGAAGCATTGATGTCATCGTCAAATCCATTGGTTGCATAAATAACACGGGCACGGGTTAAGGCCATATGCTCCCATGTCCAAGCCTTACTTTTACCTTCTTCCTTGGTGATTTGGTAATATTGATTAAAGGTTTTAAACTGGGTAGCTACACCGCCAGCATTTCCATCTGGGCGTAAACGTGCATCGACTTCATACAGGCGCCCTTCAGCAGATTGGGCATTGATCGCTGTTGAAATACGCTGACAAAGGCGGGTGTAATATAGGCTAGGGGACAGGGGGCGCGGGCCGTCTGATTCTGCTTCGTCACCCGTGTCATAAAGAAAAACTAGATCTAAATCTGACCCCGGTAGAAGTTCTAACCCACCTAATTTTCCAAAACCCAATATGCCAAACCGCCCTGTCTTGAATATACCATGGGCCGCGGCAAATTCTTTTTCAACTTCTGGAATGAGGCCATTTATTGCCACTTCTGCCACATTACTAAGGGCAAGGCTTATTCCTTTGCCTTCATTTAGATGTCGCATAATATGAACGCTGATACGGAACTTATAATCATTCGTCCAACGTCGGGTGATATCTAAAACATCTTGATAGTCCCGTGCTTGGGCTAGCATTTGACTAAGCTGGCTTTGCATCACTTTTTTATCATCTACCGGTTCAAAAAAATCTGATGAAAGAACGGATTCCAATAAATTAGGTCGGCGTGCTAACCAACCGGCAGATTGTGGGACTTCCCCCATAATTTCCGCAAGTAATTCTAATAATTGCGGGTTGATCTGAAATAGTGAAAAAATTTGCACACCAGAAGGTAAGCCTTCTAAAAATGTATCAAAGCGAATGAAGGCTTCGTCTGGATCAGCCGTTTTAGCAAAAAATTCTAAAATTGTTGGAAGCAATTCCGTTAAGATTTGGCGTGCGCGTTCACTACGGGTTGCACGATAGCGCCCGCGATGCCAACTTCGGATGATAGAACATGTTCGTTCGGGTTGCTTGTACCCCATGCTGTTGAGGTTATCTAAGGTTTCTGGGTCATCTTCTGCCCCTGTGAAAACAAGAGAACCATGTTCGCCACCTAAATCATGGGATTCTTCGAATAACTTGGCATAGTGATTTTCCACGGTTTCTAGATTACTACGTAGAATTTTGGATAACTCTTCTTTTGACTGATACCCCATGAAGAAGGCTAGGGCCTCTAATCCTTCTTCATCGCTTGGCATGGTTTGGGTCTGTTTGTCCTCTATCATTTGCAGGCGATGTTCTAACGTCCGCAAGAAATGATAGGCTTTGTTCAAATCATCACGGACGGCACCTTCGATATGACCAAGCTCATAAAGCGCATCTAGAGCCGCGCATGTATCCTTCACACGCATTTCCATTTGGCGACCACCCCAAATAAGTTGTTGAGTTTGAGCAAAAAATTCGATTTCTCTGATGCCGCCACGCCCAATTTTGATGTTGTGGTTTAGGATCGCTACTTTGCCGCCTCCTTTATGGGCATGTATTTGGCGTTTGATGGAATGAATGTCTTCGATCATTGCAAAGTCTAGTGATTTTCGCCAAACAAAAGGTCGAATTTCTTCTATGAAGCTATTACCTAATTCAACGTCCCCGGCAACAACACGCGCCTTAATCATGGCCGCGCGTTCCCAGTTCTGCCCCAGACTTTCATAATAAGTTACGGCGGCCATATAGGACATGGCTAGTGGTGTCGCGCCGGGGTCTGGACGAAGCCTTAAGTCTGTGCGAAATACATATCCATCTGCGGTTCTACTGTCCATAATCCGCATCAGATCACGGGTGGCCCGCACAAAGGATTGTCGAAGAGCATTATGATCTTTGCTTTTTATTTTTTCTAAGTCATAGAGAATGATTATGTCGACATCACTAGAATAATTAAGTTCCCGTGATCCTAACTTCCCCATGCCTAATATGAAGAAGCCAGACTCTCGGTTTGGGTCATTTGGATAGGGTAGCTCAAGGTCCCCACGTTCATGAAGTGCCAGCAATATAAAAGCTGTTGTTACTTGCAAGCAATGATCAGCAAGATCACTAATGGCATCGGTGATTTTTTCTAAGGGCCAAAGGGATGCTATATCAGCGATGGCAATCAGAAGGGCTGCATTTCTTTTAGCGATTCGTAAGGCTTTACTGACTTCTGCTTCTTTTGGGGGCGTTTTAGTTAAAGATTTTAGGTTTTCAATAATATCTTTAAAACAAGCATCAGGTCCTTGTTCAAAAAGTTTGATTGAAAAGCCGTGGTCTCTAATAAGAAGGCTTCCAAGAAAAGGGCTGCATCCAAAGATAGCTTGCATAAAGTTAGAAAAATGAGGGGTTTCAAGCCAGCTTTGAACATTCGTAGGCACTGTTTTATCAATACTCAGATTGTCGAGCCACCTTTCCATATTCATTTCAGCCTTGGCTAAATCAGCGGGCTTAGGAAGGGTGTCGGGTACAAGGTCTTGAAAATCAGGATACATTCAGATGATTCCAGCTTTTATAGGTTTAAGCTTTTGTTTTATATCTCTATGATGAAGCTATTCGCATCGTTTGTGAAGCATTTAAAGTTTTTTGGAATAAAGGTGAGTTAAATCGTGCTACGGCGTATTTTCCGTTTCACATATGAGTTGATTGCAGGGCTTTTTGCAGGGCTTGTGCTTTTAACTGCCTTGGGTGTTTGGCAATTGTCCAAAGGCCCTGTTTCTATTGATTTTCTTACCCAAGAAATTGAACGGGCAGTTAATACTACCGATGCGCCTGTCCATATTGATATCAAAGATACTGTGCTGTCTTGGGGTGGTTGGGATAATGCCTTAGATATTGTTATTCGCGATGTGACTTTATTTGATAAGGATAAGCGACAAATTGCGAAGTTACCTGCTATCAAAACGGCACTATCCATAGAGGCTTTATTGCAAGGGATCGCAGCGCCAACGAAAATCGAATTAGATAGCCCAAACATTTATGTGCGAAGAACGCGCCAAAATACCATAGAGTTTATTCTACCTAAAGATCAGGAACATGAACAAGTTATTGAAGATGGTTCCATAACCTCTGAAAGTGAAGATTTAAATGTTGGTATTGATGTTGCTGCCAGTCTACAGGCGTTTAATAAAGTTTTGATCAACCTGGAAAGTTTAGAAAATACAAACCTTGCTTTGAAATATTTAAAATCAATTCTAATTGTGAATGGAAGCTTACTTTTTGATGATTTTGCCGATTCGAAACGGTGGCAATTAGAACCTTTGCTCGTCTCTATTGTCCGTGGTAAGGACCAAACATATCTGGATGTAAGTGGCCGTGCCCAATCTGGAGAGAATAGTGCAAATATTGAGTTAAGTTTGGTTCATCCCATAGGCAAGGCTGAATTGAAATATGATGTACAAGTTTCAAATTTGAACGGCACCGCTCTTTCCCATGCTGTCCCTATGTTGGCTCCATATGTTAGTCGCATGCCGGAAATGAAAAATAAAGTTTCTGGTCTTGTTGATGTTGCCA
>CBFCZA010000235.1:0-5226 GCA_965602285.1 uncultured Curvivirga sp.
CCTTCGCCGCCCATTTGGATAAGAGACGTTGTTTCACGATCCATCCAACTTGCCATGAAATGACACCCAATCCCCGCCAGCGCTTGTGAACCTTCTGGAACTTTGGTGGAGCTATTATGCGGACAACCAGAACAGAAATAAGGGGTACGTGCCGCCCCGGTGATATTTAACAAAGATGGAGCTTCATCCGTAATTTCTTGTGCTTTCTGCACTAAACCTTCGTCAGGAAAAATTTTACCTAAACGTGCGGCGATGATGGGTACCAATTCTACAGGGGATAATTCGCCTGTCCATGGGACCAAACGTTCTTGATTTTCGTCATGTTTACCGACCATGCGTTCGGGTTTATCACCGGGCCAATCATAGAAATATTCTTTCAGTTGGCTTTCAATGATGCCACGTTTTTCTTCTATGACGAGGACTTCTTGTTTACCACGCACAAAATTTAGCGCATCACGCCGTGGTAAAGGCCACACCATGCCGACCTTATAGATATCAACACCCAAACGATGACAGGCCGTTTCATCCAAACCAAGAAGACGTAAGGCTTCCATCACATCAAGATAGCCCTTGCCGCTGGTTACAATACCAAAACGTGCTTCTTCTACATCGTAAATTTTTCGATCAATCGGATTGGCTTCTGCAAATGCGTAAACCGCATGTTTCTTTGCCTCCATTCGATCTTCGATCTGCGGACCGGGAAGATCAGGCCATCGATAATGAAGACCCGTAGATGGCATTTCAAACTCTGGTACTGCAAAAACACGATCATCTTGTAATTCAACCGATTGTGCAGATTCAACGGTTTCCGAAACGGCCTTAAACCCTACCCACATCCCAGAAAAGCGTGACAAGGCATAACCATACTCACCAAAAGACAAATATTCCCCAACCGTTGAGGGGGCCAATGTGGGCATGAACCAACTCATCAGGGCCACATCTGATTGATGCGGCATAGAAGAAGACACGCAACCATGATCATCACCCGCAACCACAAGCACCCCACCACGGGGGGAAGATCCATAGGCATTTCCATGCTTCAATGCATCCCCTGCACGATCCACCCCCGGACCCTTGCCATACCACATGGAAAATACGCCATCGACTTCTGATTTAGGATTCGTTTCTACTTGCTGTGATCCAAGAACGGCTGTTGCGCCAAGATCTTCATTCACGGCAGGCAAAAACTCTATGCCTGCATCTTCAACCTGCTTATTTGCTTTCCACATTTCCATATCAAGTGAACCAAGAGGTGACCCACGATATCCAGAAACAAAACCGCCCGTCTTTAAATTCGCAACTTTATCACGCCTCGCTTGATCCATTAAAATACGCACCAACGCCTGCGTGCCTGTTATGAACACCCGTCCCTTATTCAAAACATAACGATCAGACAATTCATATTTTGCAATAGGGGATGGCTTTGCAGTTACAGGCGTTATCTTATTCATCAAATCAATCCATATGTTTAATATTTGGGTTTAGCATTTGCCTCAAATGCAATTATAGCCCATTTATTGTGGAAATTATTTTCATCTTTATTGTAAATTTTGATTTAATTGGTAGAATATATCAATTATCTAAATTAATTTGGTAAATTATATCTGGACACATCACATGCTAGAAGATCAAGACACTAAAATACTGCGCGCCCTACAGCATAATGGGCGTATGTCTAACCAAGAACTGGCAGATGCCGTAAATATGTCCACATCGTCCTGCTGGCGACGGGTGAAACAATTAGAAGAAAAAGGCATCATTGATGGCTATAGCGCGTCTTTAAATGCAGAAGCCTGCGGTTTCCATTTTCATGCCATCGTCATGGTTCAACTAGCCCGTCACAATCCAGATAGTGTTGATGAATTCATTCAGGCCGTGACCAGCCGTGAAGAAGTATTAGATTGCTTTGCCACCACGGGCGATGCGGATTACCTTCTACGTGTCATATGTGAAGACGTCACAGCCTATAATAGATTCCAAGAAAATTTTCTCTTTAAACTATCAGGCGTAGCCCAAGCGCGCACAAATTTGGTTTTGAAAGAAATCAAACATAAAAAATCTATTCCTGTTTAAATCACAAAATCACAAAAATAGATTGCCCATAAAGCCCCCGACAACATCAATTCTCCCATAGGAAAACACATTCACAAACCTGCATGTTTTCAGGGATTTAGAGGCTGGACTTTTAGGGTGTGGTATGATGTATTGGCGCCAACAAAGATTGAGGTCCCCCTCTATTCAAATCCTAGGTCGTATCGACCTTTTCTTGGGCTTTGAATACCAAGCCCAGAAGACAGGATTTATAGGGCCACCTCGTAAACGTTTGCAAAAACATTGATCGGAGAATATCAGTGATTGAAGAATACCGCAAACTAGCAGCAGAGCGCAAAGCGCTCGGAATTCCTGCTTTACCGCTTTCAAAAGAACAAACAGAAGCTCTTATCGACCTTCTACAAAACCCACCTGCTGGCGAAGAGGAGTTCCTTGTAGAACTTCTTACAGATCGCGTTCCTGCGGGTGTTGATGATGCTGCCCGCGTAAAAGCAGGCTTCTTAGCACAAGTTGCTAAAGGTGAAGCGACATCGCCTTTAGTATCTAAAGTTTTGGCAGCTGAGCTTCTAGGCACAATGCTTGGTGGCTTCAACATCGAACCAATGATTGCATTGATTGATGACGCAGAAGTAGGCGAAACCATCGCAGAAGGCTTAAAGAAAACATTATTGGTTTTCGATTATTTCTACGATGTGAACGACAAGGCGAAAGCCGGTTCTGCCAATGCTAAGGCTGTTGTTGAAAGCTGGGCAAACGCTGAATGGTTCACAAACCGTCCGGAAGTTGCTGAAAGCATGAAAGTAACCGTGTTCAAAGTAACCGGTGAAACCAACACTGATGATTTATCACCTGCACCAGATGCATGGTCACGTCCAGACATTCCATTCCATGCATTAGCTATGTTGAAAAATGCACGTGATGGTATCACACCAGAAGAAAACGGCGTTCGTGGTCCAATTCAATTCATTGAAGACCTAAAAGCTAAAGGCAACCCACTTGCTTATGTTGGTGATGTTGTTGGTACTGGTTCTTCACGTAAATCTGCGACAAACTCTGTTTTGTGGTGGATGGGTGATGACATTCCAAACGTACCAAACAAACGTTTCGGTGGTGTTTGCCTCGGAAGTAAAATGGCGCCGATCTTCTACAACACAATGGAAGATGCTGGTGCATTCCCACTAGAATTAGACGTATCCCAAATGAACATGGGTGATGAAGTTGAAATCCGCCCTTATGAAGGCAAAGCTTTCAAGAACGGCGAATTGATTGCTGAATTCACTGTTAAGTCTGAAGTGATTTTTGACGAAGTTCGTGCCGGTGGTCGTATTCCATTGATCATTGGTCGTGGCCTAACTGGTCGCGCACGTGAAGCATTAGGCTTAGAAGTTTCTGACGTATTCCGCATCGCGGCATCGCCAGAAGACACAGGCAAAGGCTTCACCCTTGCACAGAAAATGGTTGGTAAAGCTTGCGGTCTTCCAGAAGGTCAAGGCGTGCGTCCTGGCGCTTATTGTGAACCAAAAATGACCACCGTTGGATCACAAGATACAACAGGTCCAATGACACGTGATGAATTGAAAGACTTGGCTTGCCTTGGTTTCTCTGCTGATCTTGTGATGCAATCTTTCTGTCATACATCAGCTTACCCAAAGCTTGTTGATGTGGACACACATAAGACATTGCCAGATTTCATTGAAACACGCGGCGGTGTTGCCCTTCGTCCAATGGACGGCGTGATTCATAGCTGGTTGAACCGTTTGTTACTTCCAGATACCGTTGGTACTGGTGGTGATAGTCATACACGTTTCCCATTGGGTATTTCATTCCCTGCGGGTTCTGGTCTTGTGGCATTTGCGGCCGCAACAGGTGTTATGCCATTGGATATGCCAGAATCAATTTTGGTTAAATTCACAGGTAAACTTCAAACAGGCATCACATTACGTGACATGGTTAACGCCATCCCACTTTATGCGATTAAACAAGGCCTTTTGACGGTTGAGAAAAAAGGTAAAATCAACGAATTCTCTGGTCGTGTACTAGAAATCGAAGGCTTACCTGATCTTAAAGTTGAACAAGCATTTGAATTGTCTGATGCGTCCGCAGAACGTTCTGCAGCGGGTTGTACTGTTCATTTGGGCGAAGAACCTATCATCGAATATATGCGTTCTAACATCACATTGATGAAATGGATGATTGCGGAAGGTTACCATGATGAACGCACATTGAAGCGTCGCATCGAAGCTATGGAAGCCTTCATTGCTGATCCTAAATTGATGAAACGTGACGAAGATGCAGAATATGCACATGTTATCGAAATCAACATGGACGATATCAAAGAGCCAATCCTTGCTTGTCCAAATGATCCAGATGATGTGAAATATTTGAACGAAGTTCAAGGCACGCATATTGATGAAGTATTCATCGGTTCTTGCATGACCAACATCGGTCATTTCCGTGCGGCTGGTAAAGTTCTCGATGGGCTATCGGATCTTCCTGCGCGTCTTTGGGTGGCTCCACCTACTAAGATGGATGCGGCTATTCTATCGGAGGAAGGCTACTACAGCATCCTTGGTAAAACTGGCGCACGTATGGAAACACCGGGTTGTTCACTTTGCATGGGTAACCAAGCCCAAATCCGCAAAGGATCTACCGCGATTTCTACATCAACACGTAACTTCCCGAACCGTTTGGGTATAGACACACAAGTTTACTTGAGTTCTGCTGAATTGGCAGCGGTTGCAGCCCTTCTTGGTCGCATCCCAACCAATGAAGAATATCAAGAACAAGTAAAAACTGTGAATGCGCAAGCGGACGATGTTTATCGTTACATGAGTTTCGATAAAATCCCATCCTTCGTGGAAAAAGCAGCGACTGTTTCTTAATACAATATTTCGAACAGTTTAAAAGACAAAAGCCCCCGTAGAGAAATCTGCGGGGGCTTTTTATGTTTCAATACCCAGATCCTATTTATAATCTATGCGGATTTGCAACAAATATCCAAATTCCAGCAAAGGTTCGTAACATTCTTTTTCAAAGGATATATTCCGTAATCCACACATTAAGTTATCAACTCTCTCCTGTTTAAAAAGTTCTAAATCCATGCTTTCAAAATCATGAACGGTCAGAGAGAGTAAATTTTTATAGGCTCTACAAAAGAACTCTTCTGTTTCTATC
>CBFCZA010000236.1:0-5219 GCA_965602285.1 uncultured Curvivirga sp.
CCGCCGCCAATGGGGCGGCTGTTGGGACGTTGTTTGTTCAACTCTTGGCGTGAAGGGAAGGGGATTAAATGTTCTTTCGTATTACCGATAAGATCTTCCCTACCCATTTCTTTGAGGGCATCACGGATGATAGGCCAGTTATCTGGGTCATGATAGCGCAAGAAGGCTTTGTGAAGTTTGCGTTGTGCGCCCCCTTTTGGGGTGAGGACTTCTTCACTGCCACCATCTTCAACCGACCCACGACGGATCGGATGAAGTGGATTTTTTTCGCTATAATACATGGCGGTTGAAATGGACATGGGCGTTGGGGTGAAGCTTTGAACTTGATCGGCCTTATAGTTGTTTTTCTTAAGCCATAGGGCCAGATTCATCATATCTTCATCACTGCATCCAGGGTGGGCAGCAATGAAATAAGGGATGAGGTAAAGTTCTTTACCTGCCTCTTTTGCGGCGGCATCGAATAATTCTTTGAACTTATCGTAAGATCCAATGCCCGGCTTCATCATTTTTTCAAGGGTTGAATCTTCCGTATGTTCTGGGGCAATTTTCAAATACCCCCCCACATGATGTTTGGCTAATTCTTTGATATATTCTGGGCTTTCAACGGCAAGGTCGTAACGAACACCAGACCCGATGGCGACTTTTTTAACGCCGGGGGTATTTCTTGCGCGTTTATACAGATCAATAAGGGGGCCATGATCGGTCACAAGGTTTTTACAAATACTAGGATAAACACAAGAAAGCCTACGACAGCCCGCATGGATTTCTTCGCTTTTACAATTCATGTGATACATGTTGGCTGTTGGGCCACCAAGGTCAGAAATTTGGCCTTTGAATCCTTTAACCTTATCACGCATGTCTTCGATTTCGCGGATGACGGAATCGTTTGAACGACTTTGAATAACACGGCCTTCATGTTCAGTGATAGAACAGAAACTACAGCCCCCAAAACATCCGCGCATGATATTGACGGAGAATTTAATCATATCCCATGCAGGAATTTTTGCATCACCATAGGTAGGATGTGGATTTCTTGCATAAGGCAAATCAAACACCCCATCCATTTCAGGGGTGCTGAGCGGGATCGGCGGGGGATTAACCCATACTTCGCGGGTGCCATGGCGTTGTATCATGGGGCGCGCATTTGATGGATTGCTTTCCACGTGGATCAGGCGGCTGGCTTGTGCGTAGGTTTCTTTGTCTTCCACAACATCTTCATAGGAAGGGATACGAATGACAGTCTTTTCAATTTCTGCAGGGCGAATAGGTTCTATTTCGTCGATGGAGGTATGATCATATTCAGTCCAACCTTCAGGCACGCTGTCAAACATGAGGGCTGCGCCGCGCAAATCATGCATGTCTTTTGGGGCTTCGCCTCGACCTGCGCGATGCGCCAGCTCTACAATGGCACGTTCCGCATTTCCATACAGCAAAATATCAGCCTTACTATCCATCAATACAGAACGGCGGACCTTATCAGACCAATAATCAAAATGCGCCATGCGACGAAGGGATGCTTCGATACCACCAAGAACAACAGGCACGTCTTTGTAGGCCTCTCGACATTTTTGGGTGTAAATCAATGTGGCGCGATCAGGGCGTTTGCCACCTTCATCGTTGGGCGTGTAGCTGTCATTATTGCGAACTTTTCGTTCCGCCGTATAGCGATTAACAAGGCTGTCCATGTTACCCGCTGTTACACCAAAGAATAGGTTTGGTTCGCCTAATTCACGAAAGCTTTCAACGTCTTTCCAATTGGGTTGGGCAATGATGCCAACACGAAAACCTTGCGCTTCTAGAACGCGACCAATCACGGCCATTCCGAAACTTGGATGGTCCACATAGGCATCTCCTGTGACCAGAATAATATCGCAACTGTCCCACCCTAAAATGTCCATTTCATCACGTGACATAGGTAGGAACGGTGCGGTGCCAAAGCGTTGCGCCCAGAATTTTCGATATGAAAATAACTTTTTAAGCTTTGATTGTTTTTCTTGCTTGGCCATGAGGGGGCTTTCCATCCGATGGAGAGAAATCTGTTTCTCTCTGATATTTAGCTCTGTTCATAGCGTATTTTAGCCTTGATCACAATTAAGATCGGATGGTTATAGGTAACAGAATGGAAATTAAGATAAATCTAACTTCATGGTAGGTCCCATGGTGTGGAAACCTTCGCGGGTGTAGAAACCAACGGCACGTTTGCCACCAATAATGTCAGGTGCATTCACCTCTAAACAGGTCCAACCCTTTTCACGGCCTTTGTTTTGGGCCGCTTCCATCATCTGAACACCAATACGTTGTGATCTAAAATTAGGATCGACGAAAAATTCCATGATTTGACCAAATCGCCCTTTGGCGTAAAGAGCCACCGTTTCAGTGATGGTCATAACCCCCACAGGTTTACGGGTACGGCTGTCTTCGAAATGAGCAAAGGCCAAAAGAGCAGAAAACTGTGTGTTTTCTTCAAAGAGCATATGACAGGTTTCATTAATCTCAACATCAGAAATCTTATGGCCATTCACGCCACCAACATTGGCTTCAAGTAAAAGTTCATACACCATGACTGAAACTAAATCCGCATCATGTGGACCTGCTTCAACCACCTCAATACTTGTAGGTTCTTGTGTTGATACAGGTTCTTTTAATTCTACATTCACAGTAACATACCTAAGTTGTTGTGCACATTGATCCGCTAAAAGATCAAATGATCCGTTTATTCTATATAGGTGGTTTTAATCGTTTTTCCAGCGATCCGTTGCAGATTGGTCTGATTGACGGGCTTCGACCCAATCTTCATTTCCAGTTAGATCTTCTTCTACTTTCCAGAAAGGAGCCTTGGTTTTTAGCCAATCAATAAGGAAATGACAGGCTTCAAACGAAGCCTCACGATGTGCGCTGCTTGCCGCGACTAATACGATTTGATCGCCCGGTTCTAAACGTCCATAACGATGAATAATCAGGCTGCTTTCTAAAGGCCAACGTCGATGGGCTTCGGCTTCGATTTCTTCCAGCATTTTTTCTGTCATGCCGGGATAATGTTCCAAGGTCATGGCAGAAATTTTGGCATCTGGTTTCTCGTCAGGTGTCATGTCGCGCACAAGGCCAACGAAATTACATAAACCGCCAATCGCGTTATTGCCATTGGTTAATGCTTTTAACTCGATGCCAAGATCAAAGTCTTCTTCTTGTACGCGTACGGACATGTTAGCCTCCAGTTACTGGTGGGAAGAAGGCAATTTCATCGCCTGATTTTATAGTTGCGTCAAAGTCAGAAAATTCTTGGTTAATGGCGACTTTGATAGCTGTGGTATCTTTGAAGGCATCTTGATAATTCTCACCGCGTGTGACGAGCCATTCAACCAAAGTTGATATGGTGGTTACATCTGCTGGTAATTCTATTGTTTCTTCGCCATGCCCTACCTTTTGGCGGAGCCAAGCAAAATAAAGTATCTTCATAATGTTAGTAATCCTTCCATCGGCAGAAAAAGAGCATCATCCCCTTTTTCTGGATTTGTCACATCCATGTCTAGTAAAATGAAACCATCGGCCCCTTGTAGCGAGGATAAGATAGCAGCCCCACGACGCCCATATTCCTCAACAATTGGAAGGTTGGTTCCTTCTTGTGATTTTATGATACCGCGTAAATATTCTTTTCTCCCCGCCTTCTTCTTTAAGGCGCTGGAAAGTTCACATGGGAATTGTAATGGACTTGAGATATTTGTACCACAGAGTATTTGAATCAGTGGTCGTCCAAGTAGGCAACAGGTTAGGAATGCGGCCACAGGATTTCCGGGCAACCCTAAAACGGGTGTGGATTTGCCGTTGCGTTGAACCAACCCTAAACCAACAGGGCGACCGGGTTTTATGGCAAGTTTCCAAAAATTCATACGGCCATTGGCTTTGATAACATTGCAAAGGTGATCTTCTTCACCAACAGACATGCCCGCCGAACTGATGAGGAGGTCGTGGGTGCTTGCAGCCTGTAAAAATGCCTCTGTCATTTGTTCATGGTCATCAGGAAGAATGCCTAGGTCGTGGATGTCTACACCCCAACCAGAGAGAAGAGCAATAAGCATCGGCCTATTGGCGTCATAAATACCACCAGTGGGCAATTCAGTACCGGGGTCATTCACTTCATCCCCAGAAGAAAATAAGGCGACTTTTAATTTTTTATACACTGAAAGATGGGTGAGGCCTTGTGCAGCAGCAACAGCGATTTGTGCAGCAGAAACGCGTTGGCCTTTATGAAGTAAAATATCGCCCTGCTTCATATCTTCGCCAGCATCACGGCTGTTTGCACCTTTTTTAATTCCCGGTAAAAGAGTGACCTTGCCGTTGATTTCTGTACAATCTTCTTGCATCATCACTGTATCGGCCCCTTTAGGCATTGGGGCGCCTGTGAAAATTCGAATGGCTTCGTTCTTCTGTAAAGGACGATCAAGAAATTGCCCTGCGGCAACACGTTCACCAACGTTTAATACTGAATTTTCTGTTTTAGAAAGATCATTGAAACAAACGGCATAGCCATCCACAGCGGAATTGTCATGGGGGGGCACATTTAAGGTAGCCTGTATATCGACCGCAAGGATGCGATTTAGGCTATTATTTAACGAACAAGATTCAATTTCAACCAGACAAGACAGGTTTTCTTCAAGCTGCTTAATAGCTTGTTCCAAAGGAAGCAGGGCTTCATCAGAGTCGAAACAGGAATCAGTTAATTGTGCCATTAGAGCTTTTATCCGTTAATCCTGTGTGGTTGATGATGAAGTTTAATATTTCATTAAGATTATTCAAATCTAAAAGTTGGCAATTTTCTGGCAGGTTAGGAATATTTTCATCACTGGCAACTGCGACAATGTTGGTATCACCTTTTGCTAATAGTTCTTTTCCCACAGAAGGGCGATGAATCTCTAGTTTGTCAATGGGATCGAATTTGAACCCTTCAACCAGCAGAAGGTCCACAGGGGTCATTTTTTCTATCAAACTATTCAGGTCTGGTTCGTCTTCTTGGCGAAGTTCGTGTAATAGGGCCCAACGTGTGCCAGAGGCAACCATCACTTCTGTTGCACCTGCATGGCGGTGTTCATATGAATCTTTGCCGGGGGTATCAATGTCAAAATTATGATGGGCATGTTTGATGGTAGAAAGATTTACACCTCTTTCAATCAATGCTGGGATCAACTTTTTTACCAAGGTTGTTTTGCCGCTACCGCTCCAAC
>CBFCZA010000237.1:0-5200 GCA_965602285.1 uncultured Curvivirga sp.
ACGGGAAAATCATTGGGGTTGGGAATCTTTACAACATCTTGTGGAAGACGAGATTGTCGCGGCTGCTTATTTTGAAGCATGGCGCGGACAAGCCATTTCATCACGGGCCACGTTACATGCGAAAATCACGCTTGTGAAACATGATGGTCAGTCAGACAGCTTTAATTTTGAAACGCTTTGGGATTGGATGAAGCAACATGCCGATGGAAACTAAATCAGGCCTAAGCCGCCCAACGTTAGAACCTTTAACCCGTCGGTCCGTGATCGGCGGGTTAAATCATTCTGTGGCACAAGCTGTTCACGGGATGTATGGATGGATGGAAAACCTTGCGTTACAAGCGCATCCCTTAACTGCAACGGGCATTTGGCTGGTGTGGTGGGGTAAGGTTTTTAATGTGGATTATAAATATGCCACACGGTCCACAGGTATCGCCCGATTTACGGGTGAAGATGGTGCGACTGTCCTTGTTGGGTCTAAATTAAGCCATCCAAGTGGGGTGGAATTTAAGACCTTGGAAAGTGGTGTTGTTGCAGGCGGCTTCGTTGATGTTGAAATACAATCGTTGGTCACGGGAGGGTCTGTTAATTTGGCAAGTGACAGCATTTTGACCTTGATGTCCTCTTTGGCGTCTATGGATTCAGTTGCGGTTGTATCTGCACCCGGATTAACAGGTGGTAGTGATGATGAAATAGAAGGCCGCCCTTTTTTTGCCGAAGGTTTTAGAGGTCGTATTTTAGACAAGCATCGCAATCCAGATCATGGGGGAAATCCAACCGATTATGAACGTCGTGCGATGGAGGTTGCGGGTGTTACGCGCGCTTGGACAACCGTTGGTGAACAAGGGGCTGCGTCCGTAACTGTACGATTTGTTATGGATGATGTGCGTGCAGATCAAGATGGTATCCCGCAAGGGGATGGTGCACCAAATTATACAGGTGATTTGAAGACGGTTTATGACCATATCATGAGTAAACGCCGGATCGTGGGCCGGTTGTTTGTTCAAGGTCCGATCAATAAGCCGATTGATGTGGAAATCTCAGAACTTGATCCTGATACAGCCGAAGTGCGCGCAGCAATAGAAGTTGAACTTCAAGCCATGTTTGACCGTGAATCTGTCTTGGCTGGCACGATGGAAAGTAGTTGGTTTGGTTCGGCTGTTTCTGTTGCGGCGGGTGAAGATTCCCACAAAATTAACGCGCCCTTAGATGATGTCACTTGTTTAGAATATGAAATTCCAACGCTAGGAAATGTCACTTATGTCTGAGCCTAACCCACATACAAAGGAGGATTTTGCCAAGGCGATGTCCTCTCTTTTGCCCCGCGGTAAGGGTTTGGAAGCTTTTCATTTACCCCATACCAACGCAAGTAAATTTATGAAGGGATTTGCGGCTCCTTTTGCTGCTTTAGAAGAACGGTTCCTTACGATTTTGAAGGATTTAAATCCGGCATTTTCCGATGAAACTTTGAACCTTCGTGAGGAAGAAGCAGGCTTGCCTGATGAATGCACGTTTGGGGCCTCTACCTTACAAGAACGCAAATTATCTTTGCTGTCAAAATGGCAGGCAGCAGGTGGGGATGATGTTCCATATTTCGAGGCATTAGCACAAAGCCTTGGTTATGATGTGACCATCGATGTATGGCAAAGCGCTATCTGTGGTTTGTCCGTTTGTGGTGGGGAAGACCAATGTGGTCATGAAGATGTGGATTTCACATGGTCCGTGACTGTGCATGGTCCCCGGATCACCTATTGCCGATCTGGCGAAAGTGAATGCGGGGATTTGATGGCAGAATATGCACTTGCCGAAGATCTTGAATGTCGATTTAGAAAATACGGACCAGCGGAAGCAACCTTGGTCTTTTTTTATGAGGAAAATTAAATGGCTAATGAATTACCAACGGGTGTCCAGCATATCGGGCCTTATGTAAAAGGGGGTGATCCAGAAGGTTTGCCAACGGGTCATGTGAATGCAGATGATAATGTGCAAGGCACCAGAATTAACGCAAATAGCTTTAATATGATCAATAACATCCTTGAGACGTTGCGCCAAGATGTAGGCCTTGAAGCAGGTTATGAGCTATCGGAAGCTATTGAAGTTTTGATTAACAACGCGCAATCAGGAAAAGTAAGTGCGATTGTTAACGGTAATTTTAGCGTTAACCAGCTGGTTAAGTCAGGTGCTATTGTTTTGGCTGCTGATGAATATGGGCATGATATGTGGAAGGCTGGTGCAGGGGGGTGCACCTATTCAGTTGTTAATACGAACGGCAAAAACATTGTAACGATTCAGGCCGGAAGCTTGATCAATACGATTAAGTTTGATCGCGTTCTTCATGCAGGAGATTACGCGTTAGCATGGGAGGGCACCGCAGAAGGTCGATTGATTGGTGGCGTTTATGGAGGGTCGCCTGTCGTGGAAACATTGGTCGGTGGTGTTAATGTTGAAGTAGAATTCGGCGTCGGTACAGTTTCCCTAGTGCGGTTATTTCGTGGTAGTGATTCACGTGAATTTGGCCTTGATGATATGCAGCTTGCTCTTTGTCAAAAGCACTATTTTAAAAGCTTTATGCAGAATATTGCGCCAGCTTCGGGATTGGGTTTTGAAGGTTGTTTTTCTAACGGTCCTGTTTCTGCAAGTGCACCTCAAACACATATCGCAGTGAATTGTCCATTTCCTGTAACGATGGACCATGCACCAGCTATCGTTGTTTTTGCACCTTTTATTGCTGGTAATGGATTTAGGGATGGTTCGGGCTATTTACAGCCAGCTACGGTTGGTTTTACGAATGAGGATAGAAGCGTTCTATATAATACAAACACAGGGCCAGCTTATGCGACTAGATTTGATATACATTTAACAGCGGAGGCTAGACTTTAATCATGGCAAATATTGAAAATGCAAAATGGGCAAACGCTCAAAAGACTTTGATCATTGCTCTTGTGGACGGGGAGGAGACTACTTTTCCCCCCACACATCGCTTCGCAAAATTGATAGTAGGTGACCCAGTGGATTTTGAGGCATCACTTCCAACGGTTGTAGATATTAAGGCAGAAGCAAATGCCCGAATTATTTCACTGGTTCCTGAATGGAAACAACGGAATTTAATAGCGCAAGCCTCCCAATTATCCATGAAAAAAGCTTCTGGTGGTGAATTAACCGTTTTTGAGAATGAGGCATGGGCAGCTGGTGAAATTATATGGGGGCAAGTGAATAGCATTCGTGCAGCTTCTGATGAACTAGAGCTATTACTTGAAGCCGGAAATATACCAGAAAATTGGCGTGACGATATTCACTGGACGGTAGCTTAATCTTAAATTTGGGGATTTCTCGTGGAAAATTCACCTACGGACTGGCTGGCTGCGATTCAGGTGGCTCTTCTGCATTTCTTTACAGGAAGTACGGATATGCAAACTTTTTTTCAGCAACTTCTCTATGCTGTTTTCTCTTTTTGTGCGGCCCTTTTAGCACGCATCATCTTCCATATTAATGAAGTTCGTAAAAATAAACGCTCCTTTTGGTCTAAGCATTTATTTTATGAATTACCTATCGCCTTGTGCATGGGGTTTGTGGCGGATGGTGTTAATGTTTATTTCGGTTTAGAGGGACAACCAGCCGTAGCTGTCATTGTTGTTCTCTCTTATTTAGGGCCCCGTGGAACTGAAGTTCTAGCACAACGGTTTTTTACAAAAGCCGTCGAAAAATAAAATGAAGAATGGTTTATGGGAAAAAGCAGCTGAACTGATTTTGAAACATGAAGGTGGAAAAACAGTAGATCATGCTGGTTTCACAAATATGGGGATAACGTTAGGTTTTCTTCAATCATCTTCTTCTATCGATGCAGATGCTGATGGTTATTATGATGGAGATTATGATCGGGACGGTGATATTGATTATCAAGATATAGATCAAATGACTGTCGAGCAGGTGTTATCTTTATATAAGTCTGAGTTTTGGGATAAATATGACTATGGCGCTCTTCACCCTATTGATTCAGTATCATTAAAGGTTTTTGATTTAGCAGTGAATGTTGGTCCTAAGCAGGCTCATAAGTTTTTACAACGTGCGGCGCGCGCTTGTGGAAAACCACTGGTGGATGATGGGCTGTTAGGTCCAATCACCAGAAGATCTGTAAATGGAATTGCAGGGGTGCGATTGGTTTCTGCTATGAATTCTGAAGCTGCAGGTTTTTATCGTCTAATCTGTGTGAAAAATCCAAATTATAAAAAATTCTTGAACGGGTGGTTAAATCGCGCGTATGCGGTTTAGGGGTGTCTCATGAAAAAATTAATTCTTTGTTTTGATGGTACCTGGAACGGTGCTAACGATCATCCAACCAACGTTGTGAAACTTGCATATGCTTTATTGCCTAAAGACCAAGCCTGTATCGAACAAATCATTTATTATGATACGGGCGTTGGTACTGATGGTAGTTGGTTTGATAAAATCCTTGGCGGTATCACGGGGGCGGGGTTAGATAAAAATATCATTGATGGGTATCGCTGGCTTTGTCAAAATTTCCAACAGGGCGATCAAATCTTTATCACAGGATTTAGTCGTGGTGCTTTTACCGCCCGTTCTTTGGCTGGATTTATTGGGGCTGCAGGTATTTTGTCACGCGCGGATCTGTCGCAGCTGATGGACGCATGGGATTATTATCGATGTGGGACTTTAGAACGTGAACGCCACAATTTTAAACCTCGCGAAGTTCCAAAAATAGCCGTGGGGGTTTGGGATACGGTCGGTGCATTGGGGTTGCCTGTCGGTGGTGAAGCTGCGGAAAAATATCAATTCCATGATGCTGGTCTTGGCTCTCATATTTTGTTGGCCCTTCATGCCTTGGCGATCGATGAAAAACGCCGTCCTTTCGTGCCAACACTTTGGCAAAAGCCTTATATTTTAGATCAAAATATCGATGCAAAACGGGTCTGTCGTCAATGTTGGTTCGTGGGGTCCCATTCAGACGTGGGGGGCGGGACAAAATATTCCGGCCTATCTGATATTTCACTGGATTGGATGATCCAAGCTTTTAGAAACAACTCAAGTTTGGCCTTTGATCTTGAATATTTGAAAGAAACCTTAAAACCTGATCCAATGGCCACCATCACAGACAGTTCAAAGGGCTATTTTCTCTCGCGTCTAAATCCAGCCAAACGACAAATAGGCCTTGATAATAATTTAGGCGAACAGGTTCATGAATCTG
>CBFCZA010000238.1:0-5186 GCA_965602285.1 uncultured Curvivirga sp.
CAATCAATAGATGGGGCATGGTTGCAAGGTCGGCGATTTCTGGTGCTCCCCCGATATCTTTACCAAGAACAATGGGAAGCTTCGCCTTGGATTTCTCAAATGTATCGGAAGAAAGAAGTTCGCGTAAATGAACCATTTCACGATCTGCATTTGGCATTTCAATACCAATGACACTTCGTCCAGGAACCGTTGCGATACGTACAGAAATGGCACTCATGGAACGTGCTATATCATCGGCAAGGCCAATCACACGGCTGGTTTTAGTGCCCGGCGCTGGTTCTAGCTCATAGAGTGTGACCACAGGCCCGGGGCGTACTTTGATAATTTCACCTTTTACACCAAAATCTTCAAGAACGGTTTCTAACATGCGGGCGTTTTCTTCAAGACCAGCTTTGTTTTGTTCAATGGCCTTATGGCCTGAGTAATCATCCAACATGCTAAGAGGGGGCATCATATATTCACCATCTGCAGAAGGCAGATCAAGAGCGATTTGACGTTCAGCCACGGCCTTTTTACTTGGCTTTGGATGTTCCACCACTTCTTCAACCCGATCATCGCGCTTGGGTACTTGAATGGGAGGGGCTTCTACTTTGTCACGGCGAATGGGTGATTTCGCTAAAGTTGGTTCGGTGCGTTCCCCTTTGAGGCGGGTGACGGCTTCTGTTGCAGCTTCTTGAACTGTGTCTTTAAGGTCGCCTGCATTTTTAAGGCCGCTGGTTACTTTTCGTCCCATTCTAGTAATGCCCTTACCTGTGGCAAGCCATTCACGGGGTTGAATACCCATGACATAGAATAAAAGAAATAAAGCAACTGAACCAAACCCTATGGCAAACCAAACCACATCGACCATAGGTAATAATTTGATGAAAAGACTAAGCAACAATTGGCCTGTGAATCCACCAAGTCCAGCTATGATGGGCCAATCACTTGGGGTTGGGATCGCAGAAAGCGCTAGTGTGCTAAATAAAATCAATAAGGGAAGAAGACTTAATCGTACCCAGAAATTGTGAACGGATTGGTCCCAAAAGATACGCCATCCCCAGCCAAAGAAGATAGGTACAAGTGTTGCGGACGCTAATCCTAAAGCTTGTAAGCTAACATCAGCTAGGAATGATCCGACTAACCCAAGTATATTTGTTGGTAAATCCGGCGTCGCATGGTTCATGCTAGGATCTGCAGGGTTAAAACTACTTAAAGCCATGGCATAGGCCACAGATAAGACGATGAAAATCAAGCCGCCAAATTTGATGGATCGGCGGTTAATTGTCTCGGCAACACCTTCTGGCAGAAAATGTGTTTTCTGTTTTTTAGCTTGCGCCATTGCGCTGTAATCCCTGTTAGGTCATATCCATAATTCGTAATGATATCGTGATTCCAGCTATTTCTCCAACCAGAAAAGCTCTCCCTAAAGGAGAGCAAAAAACGAACATCTGAGTTTAAGATAAACTGCGTCGGACTCTTGCGCAAATTTCTTTGACGGTTTTTTCATCATGAACAAGGGCAAGACGGATATAATCATCGCCGGGGGATTTTCCCGTTTTTTCATCTGCACGGCACATGTAGCGACCGGGCATGACTTTAATACCTTCATCTTGCCACAGCTTCGTGGCTGCTTCTTCACCAGTTAATCCATGTTTAGAACTATTGAACCAAACGAAAAAAGCGGCATCAGGGCTACGATACCCAGCTAAATTACCAAGTTCTTCATCAGCGATAGAAATAAGGCGTTGATAAAGAGCGCGATTTTCGGCGACATGGCTGTCTTCTTTCCAAAGTTCCGTTGCTGCCGCCAATAAAGGACCCGGAACTTGCGCCCCGCCATATCCACGGAGCATATTGATGTCTTGCAGTAGTTTTTCTGCACCAATCACCATGCCGCAGCGTAATCCCGGTGCACTAGATCTCTTTGACAGGCTGTTAAATACCAGAAGGTTATCAAGGTTATCGCCCAATTGTTTAGCTGCTTCTAATCCCCCTGCAGGGGCTTCTTCTGTCCAGATTTCTGAATAACATTCATCCACGGCTAAAATGAAATCATATTTGCGGGCGGTTTCTAACATGGCTGTAAGGCGCGATAGGCTTGCCACGGTACCAACAGGATTTCCCGGTGTGCAGAGATAGATAAGGGCTGTGCGTTCTAAAACCTCAGGAGAGAGAGATTCAAAATCTGGAATGAAATGATTATCTTCCGTCGCATCAACCATCAAAGCTTCTGTATGGCCAAAAAGGGCTGCACCAAAATACACATGATATAATGGATTGGGCAGGCAAATGATGGGATCAACGCCTTTTGGAAGCTTGGCCCGTTTACGATCTGCGGCATAAAGGCCTGCTTGGAAAAGGGCTTCTCTAGTACCGTTCACTGGTACCACATGCTTTTCTGCATCTAAAAATCCATCAGGTAAATCATAGCGTTTTTGTGCCCATTGGATTGCTGCTTGTCGAAAAGAAGGTGTGCCCTTTATCGGTGGGTATTTGGACCAAAGATGACCGTTTGCGGCTACGGTTTCATTAAGTAAGGCCGGCGGGTTACCCTGTGGTTCACCAATATGGGTTAATAAAGGGGATTTTTTTGGTTCTATATGCCCTAACAAACCATTCAAACGATTATAGGGATAATCATAAAGCTGTTCGGTTAAGCTTGTGGTTTCGTTGTTTGCTAAAGACATAAGAGGCCTCGTTAAATGTTTTCTAACTACCCGACCCTTAACACAGCGCCCCAAACAGGAAAAGTCCCAACTGTCTTAATATAAATTCTAGTGTAGTTCAAAAAAAGACCCCCAGTCCGAGAACTGGGGGCTAGTTTACCACGCGGGATTGCGTTGGTATTGGTGTTTAATTCTTAAGAATAGGGACTTAAGAATTATCCACCAAATTTTTGAGAACCATTACCGAACTCAGGATATGCTTCCATACCAAGTTCTGCTTTATCTAGGCCCATCATTTCATCTTCTTCAGAAGCACGGATGCCCATGGTTGCTTTTAAGATGAACCATACGATAGAGCTGGTTATTAATGTGTAAGCGCCGATGGCAACAATACCAGTTAACTGTACTGCGAAATCACCTGCACCGAAGATGGCTACTGCTAATGTACCCCAGATACCTGCGAATAAATGTACAGAGATCGCACCAACAACATCATCGATTTTGAACTTATCAAGAAGCGGAACTGTGAATACAACAAGGCCGCCACCGATAGCGCCGATCAAGATTGAGGTGCCGTGGTTTAGTAAATCTGGACCAGCCGCAGCAAGGTTTGTGTTTGTGAAGACAATCGCCATCCAAGTAGCAGAAGCAGCATCACCAAGAGCCAATACAGAACCACCGTTAAATCCGAACCAACCTAACCAAAGGATGAATGTACCCAAGGTCGCAAGTGGAAGGTTAGAACCAGGAAGAGGCATAACTTTACCGTCTTTGTTATATTTGCCTTTACGTGCACCAAGAATGATCGCACCAGATAGAGCAGCCCAACCACCAACAGAATGTACGATTGTAGATCCAGCAAAGTCAGAGAAGCCCATTTCAGACAACCAGCCGCCGCCCCATGTCCAAGATGCTTGGATTGGGTAGATGAAGCCAGTTAGGAGTGTGATGAAGATCATGAAAGGCCAGAATTTAATACGTTCTGCCATAGTACCAGATACGATAGACGCTGTTGCGGCTACGAATACCATTTGGAAGAACCAATCAGAAGCTACTGAATATCCAGCATCAGCTACTGCTGCAACAAGCTCAGGAGTTGCTTCATCAGCGGTCAACAATGCTAATTCAGCATCAGAAGGGTTATAGAATGCACCGCCAAGTGATCCGATGAAACCAGATACGTCTACATACATAAGGCTGTAACCTACAAGGTAATACATAATGCCTGCAATTGCATAAAGGACGATATTTTTTAAACAGATTGTTGCTGTGTTCTTTGTACGAACAAGGCCGGCTTCTAACATGGCAAAACCAGCAGCCATGAACATGACCAAAGCACCGTTTACGAGGAAGGCGAAAGTATTAAATACATATGTTGTTTCTGCAGTTACCGCAGCAAGGGCTGGGCTGGCAGTCATGACAGCGGCGATACTCGCAGCGCTTATCATGGTTTTTTTAGACTTAAAGTTCAGCATTTTATGCTCCTTCTGTGTCATAAGGTTAAATGAATGAATTAAAGAGCAGCGCTGTCTGTTTCGCCTGTGCGAATTCGAACTGCTTTTTCAATGGCCATAACGAATATTTTTCCGTCACCAATACGACCTGTGCCAGCTGAAGTTTGGATTGCTTCAACAACTTGACCTGCCATTTCATCATCAACGGCAACTTCGATTTTTACTTTAGGAAGAAAGCTGACTGCGTATTCAGCGCCACGATAAATTTCAGTTTGGCCTTTTTGACGACCGAAGCCTTTAGCTTCTAATACTGTAAGGCCTGTAACTCCAAGTTCGGTTAGTGCTTCACGCACGTCATCTAATTTGAAGGGTTTAATGATTGCTGTAACCATTTTCATGTGAGCTTTCTCCTTCTGCCCTAATTGATTAAAAAATTGTGCGATGCACATTAATACTGCCTTTACTATTACAAAGGTCATGCCAGAAATAAATAAAGACAAATAAGTGTATTAAAACAATTGGTTATTGAATTATTGAGAAGGTTTAAGACGAAGTAATTATATAATTAATGCCTATTATTTAATCAGTAATATTTATATGATTAAATAATAGGCATATAAAAGAAGCTGGCACAATAGAAGGAAAATGACTATATAAAGGCACGTAATTTAAGTTGAGAAGATGAAAAGCAGATTGGAACGCGTCCATATGTCTAAGTCAGTAGATAATCTTAAAGTTGATGTAGCCGTTGCAGGCGGTGGTCTTGTGGGATTAACGTTGGGTTGTGCCCTTGCGCAGGGCGGGCTTTCAGTTGCTGTCGTTGATTTTGATACGCCTTCTTACCAATTAGAAGGGGAGTATGATGGTCGTGCTTCTGCAATTTCATTTGGATCAAGTCAGGTTTTCAAAGGCATTGGCCTATGGGAGCATATCGAAGAAAGTACCTCTCCTATATATGATGTACGCGTTGCTGATGGTCACCCTATGCATGGAATATCACCTTTATTCATGCATTATGATCATACGGAACTGGGTGAAGAGTTTGAAGGCGCACCTTTAGGCTATATTATAGAAAATCGCCAAA
>CBFCZA010000239.1:0-5152 GCA_965602285.1 uncultured Curvivirga sp.
GATTATCGTAACCATCATGTTGATCCCACAATCTTTGGCTTATGCCATGATTGCGGGTTTGCCCGCACAGGTAGGTCTCTATGCAAGTATTCTGCCTCTCATCGCCTATGCCGTATTTGGGACAAGCCGCGCACTTGCGGTTGGCCCTGTAGCCGTAGCATCCCTTATGACAGCAAGCGCACTTGGTAGCTTAGGCCCCATGAGTATGGAGACCTATATGCTTGGTGCCGTTTTACTTGCCTTCATATCAGGGGTAGTTCTTGTCCTAATGGGCATACTAAGACTTGGTGTTATTGCGAATTATTTAAGCCATCCTGTGATTTCTGGCTTTATCACTGCCTCTGGAATTCTTATTGCCATCAACCAATTAAAAGGTCTTCTTGGCCTGTCTTTCCAAGCATCTGGTGTAGTTAACATCCTGCAAGCCTTGTTTGAAAACATATCGAATATCAATCCAATAACGGCTGCTATTGGTATTTCAACTCTGGTATTTTTATATTTTGTAAAACTTCGCCTTCCTAAGCTTCTTAAAAGTCTATCTACACCAAAATTGATTACCAATATTATAACAAAATCAGGGCCAATGTTTGGGGTTCTTCTTTCTATTTTTGTTTGTTGGAACTTTAATTTAGTGGATGATGGTGTTGCCATTGTTGGTAAAATTCCACAAGGGTTCCCGCCAATTGCTGTACCTGATTTTGATGTTACATTGATGGAATCTCTTTTGCTTCCTGCAATTTTAATCGGCCTTGTTGGTTTTGTTGAATCCGTATCTGTTGGACAGACATTGGCAGCAAAGAAGCGTCAACGCATCGATCCTGATCAAGAGCTCATTGGCCTAGGTGCAGCAAATGTAGCATCTGCGTTTAGCGGCGGTTATCCTGTTACTGGTGGCTTTGCACGCTCTGGAGTGAATTATGATGCCGGGGCAGAAACACCTGCGGCAGGTGCTTTCTCTGCTGTCGGAATTTTGCTGGCTGCAATGTTCCTAACACCCGTACTATTCTATCTTCCACGCGCAACATTAGCCGCAACAATCATTGTCGCCGTATTAGGGCTGGTTGATTTCAAAGCCATCGTACGGATTTATACATATTCCAAATTTGATTTTATTGCGATGATTACAACCATTGCCCTCACGTTAATTGAAAGTGTGGAGGCAGGCATCATGGCTGGGGTTCTTTCTTCTCTCGTGCTGCATCTTTATCGCAGCAGCAAGCCTCATTATGCAATTGTTGGACAAGTTGGTTATACAGAACATTTCCGGAACGTGAAACGTCATCAGGTAAAAACACATGATCATATTTTATCAATGCGTATTGATGAAAGTCTCTATTTTGCCAATGCACGTTATTTAGAAGATGAAATCTTGACCATGTTGGCAGAACGCCCAGATGTCGAACATCTTATTCTTCAATGTACAGCCATCAATCATATTGACGCCAGTGCATTGGAAAGCATTGAAGCCATAAACGACCGTTTAAAAAGCATGAATATCACCCTTCATTTCTCAGAAGTTAAAGGTCCAGTCCTTGATCGTTTAGAACGTTCTGATTTTCTTCCACATCTAACAGGCAATATCTATCTATCGCATATTAAAGCGGTGGAAGAAGTTAGAGATCTGCATAACAGTGTGGATTATAATATCTAATTGCAGATAAACGCATTTATTTATCAATAGCATTCTAATTAAAATTTCTTAGATTCTTTACAAAGACAATGGTAAGAACTAGTAATTAAACATCAAAGATAAATATCTGAATGTGTTTAAAATGTTAGATGATGTTTCAACAAAGAAAAGTTTATCTCAATCGGCATATGATCTGATTGAAGAAGCCATTACTTCTGGGCACCTTGATTTTGGGGAACCTTTATCAGAGCATGCGTTATCATTGGCATTAAAGGTGAGCAAAGCCCCTATACGCTCTGCACTTTTAAAGCTTCAAGAAAAGAGCCTCGTTGATATTGTACCGCAATCTGGGTGTTATGTTTCCATACCAAACCAAGATCAAATGAACCAACTTATTGAAGTCCGTGTTTTATTGGAAACCAATGGCCTTAAAATGGCGATGAAAGCATCACCGCAACAATTAATCACAGACCTATCGCACACTTGGGATCATGTTAAAGAGGCTTTCGCCAATCAAGATTGGCAACAATGCCGCATCAACGACACCCTTTTCCATCGAGCGATCATGGTTAATTCAAACAACCAATATATGGTGCATAACTTTGATCATATTGTGCCTTTGATGTCTGCTATTATGTCACGTTTCATCGCACAAATAAAAACCGAAAACCCTTCTTTTGAAGATCATAGTATCTTGATTGAATTCCTTAAAAAAGGACAGATCACAGAAGCAGTCAATTTCTTGAGAAAACATATACGTAAAAATAAAAATTTTTATAAAAACAATAACTGGCCTACAGCACGTGCAATTCGTAAAGATTACGCCGATCGTGATTACAATAAAATCTTTGACGCGCTCAGAACTAAAACTTCTTAAAAACCGATAGCTCCCGCCGCCCAAGTTATTTTACAGCAGGATAAACCCGATCCCCCCAATAGCGGGTCGCGTCATCCCAGATCGACGGCGAATAATCACAAAAGCAAGTCCCCGTTTCCACGAAAAGTGCCACATCCGCCTGACAATCATCACGACCTTTGCCAACATCACAGAATAAGGCTGCCTTGCCATCGCCGCCACGACAAGAATAATCAAGGGGCTTTTCAAAGTCCGCTTTGGATATCCAAATTTGATCATATTTAAATTTACGGGTGAATAACGCATAGGCAGCAGAGATCGCATGGGGAATGGGATAACCTTTCTGGTATAGTGAATCTATTTCATCAGAAAATAATCCATCGCAATATCTTTTCCCGCCATCGCCATATTTATCATAACATAGGTCGTGGGATTTACATGCGCTATCCCACACATCAACCACGTCCGGCTGATGTCCTGTTGCCTCATAGGCGGGGTAACCTTCCCCACACCAGTTTCCATAGATAGGAAGGCATTCAACTTCCACAGCCTCCCCCTTGTCCAAGACAAGAGATTCCGTACGCGTACAAGAAGAAATCAACATGAAAACAATACTTAATAAAATATAACGAATGACTGTCATTTAATCTTTAACGTCCAAATTTATTTTTTAGGGGGCGTTTTTGCAAGCAGGCTTGAATAAATATAACCTTCAGAGCCAACACCAAATCCAATGTGATACCACTCCCCAACCTTGCCCATCACATGAACTTCCGTTCCTTTTTTCAAGGTGACTATAATATTATGTGTGGTGCCAGAACCAGAACGAACATTAGAGTTCTTCTGTGTGAAGTAATAACCTATAATATTTGCATCCCCCGTGATGGAAGAGGCACTTGCTTCTAAAGAAGTCGACTTCATATTTACAACATCAGTTGTGCCATCACCAGTGATCGATACAGCGTCTTCTGCCATGGCTATTGTCGATGTAAGAATACCAACACCCATTGTAAATGCGGATAGTATTATTAATAGATGCTTCATATGTTCAATCCTTCTGTTTCTACGTTGATAGGATAATCCGAAATGTCTTAACTGACAATGACCCCAAAATATTGGACCCAGATTATTGGCCCCAGAATATTCATCTTTATATTTAAAGATATGAACGGTTTTGAGGGGTATTTTATCTTTGACAAACATTCTATGCTCTTATCTAGCTATAAATCCTGATTGTCATCAGGTTTGAAAAGTGCGATTTAGTTTAAGAATCAATTGTAGGTTTACACACCCCCTTTTAATTTGGCGAGGCCATCCGTGCTAGAAACATTAATTTCACAAATACCATTAGACCTTATCTTCTATGTGATTGCGGTCCCTGCGGTTGTGATATCTGGGATCAGCAAAGGTGGTTTTGGTGGTGGCCTTGGCGTTGTATCAGTCCCCCTTCTTGCCCTTCTCATGCCTGTGAATGTGGCTGCTGCTATCATGCTGCCCATTTTATGTTTCATGGATATTATGGGCGTTTGGGCCTTTCGTGGAAAATGGGATTGGGGGCAGTTAAAGACATTAATTCCCGCCGCTTTCATTGGGATAATCATTGGAACATTAACCTTTGAATATACGAATGATGCATGGGTGCGTTTGTTCATCGGCATGATCGCACTTAGCTTTTCTGCGAAATATTTTCTTCAAAAGTTCAAAATTAAATTTAAAAATGCACAAGAAGCTAAACCTAAAGTCGCCAATACTCTTACAGGCTACTTTTGGGGCACCATCGCAGGTTTCACCAGTTTTGTTGCCCATGCGGGTGGCCCTCCGGTTGGGGCGTATTTACTGCCACAAAAGCTCGACAAATCTTTCTATCAAGGCACCACCGTTTTCTTCTTCACCTTTGTGAATTTTGTGAAACTTGTTCCTTATGGGATGACAGGACAATTTGAAGGCAACGTTATGGGCACTAGTCTCATCTTGCTTCCCTTAGCTCTTCTTGGCATCGTTATCGGCATCAAACTGCATCATAAAATTGCGCCCGACCTTTTCTACCTTCTCTGCTATAGTTTCCTTATTCTAACTGGACTGAAGTTAGTTTCTGATTGGGTACGCTATATGATATGATCCTCATCCCTTAGGAGGATATCATGATCGAAAATATGGATTTAAATCGATTAATCGTAAATGGTTGGACAATCGAAGGCGACAATATCGCCATTACTAAAAGTTTTGTCTTCAAGAATTTCAGCCAAGCCTTCGCCTTCATGACCCGCGTCGCCATGAAAGCCGAAAAGATGGACCATCACCCCGAATGGTCAAACATCTACAACAAAGTCCACATCCGCCTCACCACCCACGACACCGGCACTCTCACCGATTTAGACATGGAACTGGCGCGTTTTATGGATGTGGTTGGTTAGGGTAAAATATCACATTAGCATTCTTACTTCTTAAACCATCTTACAGACTTCTTCGCCAAAAAATAGTTACTTTGCTGATCAAATAAACCCAACGATTAATAAAAGCACCTCAAAACCATTCATAAGTTATATTGAATAGCAGAGGAGCATGTAATGCAAAGAAACACACTTTCAGAATATGAAGCAGGAATTATTAAAAAACTTTTAGAAATTGATGAACGATCTAATCAAGAAATTGCTGGCCTAATTAAT
>CBFCZA010000240.1:0-5126 GCA_965602285.1 uncultured Curvivirga sp.
GCCGCTTAGGATGTCTGATAAGCTCGACAGCCCAAAAAAGAAGCTAATATCCACTATCGACGCAATGCTTGAAGGTGTCCCTTGGTTAACAGAATTGGATGGCAAGTCCTTCTACGTGGTTGGTGGTGCATGGCGAACAATTGCAAAAATTTATATGGAGGAGGTTAATTACCCTCTTCACGTTTTGCATCGCTATGAAATCGAAAGCAGTGATGTGGTAAAGCTTTGTGATAGAATTTATAATATGGATGAAGATGACCTTGGTGAATTAAAGGCAGTTAGCAGGCGAAGACTTGAAACTCTTCCTTATGCTGCACTTCTATTGCAACGCATTATAAAAATAGCAAAGCCTAGAAAATTAGTGTTTTCCGCCAACGGTTTGCGTGAAGGTTGCTTGTTTGATTTTTTGGATGAAAAAAAACGAAAAGAAGATCCTCTTCTTGCTGCATGTGAACGTATGCCTTGGGCCGTAAATTTTGACCGTGTGGATGGATACAAGCTATTTGACTGGATCAATCCCATTTTTGAATTAAATGATGAAAAATGGGAAAAGCGCATACGTAAGGCTGCATGCCTTTTGTCGGAAATCGGGCGTTTAGAACATCCTGATTATCGTGTGGATCATGCTTTGGCAAGGGTGATGCGTTTTCCTTTTGTCGGCTGTACGCATCGGGAACGTGTGTTTTTAGCCTTGTCTGTCGCAAGTCGTTACGGAACGACAATAGGGGCAAAACGATCAAAGATAACTGTAAATTCAATACTTTCTGTGAATGATATAAAACGTGCTGGGGCCATCGGTTGTGCTATGCGTTTAGGGTATGCATTAACGGGCGGGGTTTCAAAACGCTTGAAAGATTATCAGCTGTTGATTGAAGGTGATGAACTGCATTTAACTGGCCCGCAGGATATGGCCTTCATGGCAGGTGAAGTCGTTGGAAAGCGTATGAGCAATCTTTCACATCGTTTAGGTTTGAAACCTGTCATCAAAATGAAGCATTAAATCAGGAAGGGAACTAAGTTTATTGAACTGTTGCTTTAGCCTTTTCGATGAATAAAACTTTCACCTTTCCATCTGTTTCTCGGCTATAGGTTAATTCTGCGCGATATGTTCCCTTCGCCCAAGGTTTGCCAATATCACTTTTTCCACCAGAAATAATTCCGAATGCGCGATCTTTTTTGTAACGACCTTCTTTATCAAAGAAAGGTTTCTTCTGCGATCCATAAAATAATTTCACACGATAACGATCATTTTTCTGAACACCAGCAACATATGCATTGAGGATAATGCCTTTAGATTTAGGCGTTAAACGTGCGTTTTGATATATTTTATATTCCATGGCATGACGATTTAGGGGGCTGTCAAATATACCTATGCGTATCAGGTGAGTAGGCTTATAGGGCAGCGGTGTGTCCCATAAACTTTTATCATTTTCATTATCACAGCCGGTTTCAAGGGGGCTGCCTGTAAATGGATCTATACGGTTTCGACCTTTTAAAACTTCAAAATGTAAATGCGGGTAATCAGTAAGACCACTTTGGCCGACCATGCCTATTACATCACCTGCTTGAACTTTTTGTCCCTTTTTGAGGGGGATACTGTTTCTTTTTAGATGGGCATAAAGAGTTTTATAGTCATTGTCATGCTGCAGCAGTACCATATTTCCATAGCCACGGTTAAAAACTGATTTTACATCAATTAAATCCGCATTCACATCAGGCATATAGTCTCGTACTTCAAGGACTTTACCTGTCATAGCAGCAATGACATTCACACCGGAATTCAGGCTGTCGTAATCATGTAAACGAAAATCTGTACCTTTATGGTCGTTATTAGAAAGGGAGCCGCAACGATAATCTTGGCTGGCTTTTCCTTCTGCTGCGTCTACGTATTTTTGGATGTAGCAGTTTTTGCCATAGTCACATTCTAGTGGTAATTGGAGTGATTGTGCATGCGAGTTCTCTAAAAAGCTAACCCCTCCCACTATGGTCGTTACACAAAATAATGTGATACGACAGAGGAGAGGGGACTTTAGCATATTAGTCTTCTTCGATCTCGATGATTTCAATGTTTTTGCCATTGGCTGTAATACCAAGCTTGCCACTTTTTAATTCTAGTGCGCGCTTGCCAAAGACTTCCCAACGCCAGCCAGACATAGCAGGGATATCAGGATCATCCTGAGAAGCTAGTTTTTCTAGTTCGTCTGAAGTTGCCACAATACGTGAAGCGATAAGGTGCTTTTCACTTTGGCTCTTTAAGAGAACTTTCAATAAATCCGTAAGAGGACCTACTCCATCCGCAATACGTTGTTTGCGTGGTAACCTTGGAAGTTCATCTGAAGGGATTTCCATGGCTTTATCAATGATTTCTAACAAACCACGTCCCATTTTACCTTCGGCAAAACCATCAGACACACCGCGGATTTTCTTTAGGCTGTCAGTATCGCGTGGTTTTGTGCCTGCAATATCTAGTAAAGCTTCGTCACGTAAAATACGATTTTTTGGTATGTCTCGACCTTGTGCTTCAAGTTCACGCCATGCGGCAACTTCACGTAATACACCAAGGAAGCGCGGTTCAGAACCACGGGATTTGATGCGGCGCCAGCATTCTTCTGGGATCACAGTGTAAGTAGCTGGATCAATTAAATAAGCTGTTTCTGCTGCTACCCAACTTTCACGGCCCATTTCTTTTAACTTAGTCGCAAAGTTTTCATAAATATCACGAAGATGGGTGACGTCACTTTGTGCGTAACTAAGTTGTTTCTCTGATAGGGGACGCATAGACCAATCGGTAAATCGCGCAGACTTATCAACTTGTCGGCCTAATACTTTATTCACTAACGTTTCATACCCTGCCTGATCACCATATCCTAATACCATCGCAGCAATTTGGCTGTCGAATAAAGGTTTTGGTAAGTCATCCATCAACTTGAAGAATATTTCCATATCTTGACGCGCAGCATGGAAGATTTTTAATATTGATTCGTTACTCATCAGCTCTAGGAAGCGTGTCATATCAAGACCCTCAGCAAGAGGGTCAATAACGGCAGCGACCTTTGGGCTTGCTACCTGGATCAAGCAAAGCTTTGGGTAGTAAGTTTTTTCACGCATGAATTCCGTATCAACGGTGATGTAGTCGGCCTCTAACAGCTTGTCACACAAGAGATTAAGGGGGCCTGTTTCTGTAATTGCTGTAATTGTCATATATTAGTCAATAAACGAGTCCCGCTCTTCTGTCCAAGAATAAAGTGTATGTTTGTAATTGAGTGTCACAAAAGCTTGACAAATTGCGTGAAACATAGTCTTTCCCCGTCTTGAACTGCGATAAATTTATCGCAATATATAATTTGAATTAGCATCGCATTCTTGGAGATTTCCATGCATCAGTATCGCACACATACTTGTGGCGCATTACGTCAAAGTGACGTGGACGCAGAAGTTCGTCTTTCCGGTTGGGTTCATCGTAAACGTGATCACGGAAATTTACTTTTCGTAGATCTACGTGATCACTATGGTTTGACACAAATCGTTGTGGATACATCTCATGATGTATTTCCAATTTTAGAAGGTGTTAGTAACGAATCTACGATTTGTGTCACTGGTAAAGTGGTTCAACGTATTGATGAAACTGTTAACAAAAACATGCCAACAGGCGAAATTGAAGTTGTCGCAGAGACAGTAGAAATTCTATCTCGTGCAGAACAACTTCCAATGCCTGTGAATAAAGACGCAGGTTACCCAGAAGATATTCGCCTTAAAAACCGTTTCTTAGACCTTCGTCGTGAAGAAATGCAAAATAACATCATTCTTCGTTCAGAAGTTATTTCTTCTATTCGTCGCCGTATGATTGACCAAGGTTTCCGCGAGTACCAAACACCGATTTTGACTGCGTCTTCGCCTGAAGGTGCACGTGATTTTCTTGTGCCATCACGTTTACATCCCGGTAAGTTCTACGCATTACCACAAGCACCACAGCAGTTTAAACAATTGTTGATGATTGCTGGTTTTGATCGTTATTTCCAAATTGCACCTTGTTTCCGTGATGAAGATGCCCGTGCGGACCGTAGTCCCGGTGAGTTTTATCAACTCGATTTTGAAATGAGTTATGTGACACAAGAAGATGTCTTTGAGACAATCGAACCTGTATTGCATGACCTTTTCGTTGAATTTGCTGATGGACGAAAAGTTAGTCCTATGCCGTTCAAACGTATTCCATATGCAGAATCTATGGCTAAATACGGTAACGATAAACCTGATCTTCGTAACCCATTGATCATTCAAGATGTATCAGATGTCTTTGCGGGATCTGACTTTAAAGTCTTCGCAGGCCTTGTTGCTAAAGGTATGGTTGTTAAGGCAATTCCAGCCCCTAGCGTTTCTGATCGCCCACGTAGTTTCTTTGATAAGCTTAACAGTTGGGCACAAAAAGAAGGTCAAGCTGGCCTAGGCTACATCAACTTCAAAGAAGAGGGCCCTGCTGGTCCGATTGCTAAAAACCTTGATGAGGATCGCCTTAACAAGATTAAAGAAATTGCTGGCGTTAAAGACGGCGATGCTTGTTTCTTTGTTTGTGGCAAAGAGAAAGATGCTGCTGAATTTGCAGGGATCGTTCGTACCAAACTAGGTCATGATTTAGAACTTATCGATGAAAATGTATTTGAATTCTGTTGGGTGAATGATTTCCCAATGTTTGAATTTGATGAAAAACAACAAAAAATTGATTTCTCTCATAACCCATTCTCAATGCCACAAGGTGGTATGGATGCGTTGGAAAACCAAGATCCACTTACAATCAATGCGTATCAATATGATATCATTTGTAACGGTATCGAACTATCTTCTGGTGCAATCAGAAACCATCTTCCAGAAGTGATGTATAAAGCATTTGCTATCGCGGGTCATGGCCCTGAAGTTGTGGACGAACGTTTTGGTGGCATGATTAACGCCCTTAAGCTTGGTGCGCCTCCGCATGGTGGTTCTGCACCGGGAATTGACCGTATTGTGATGTTGCTTGCGGGTACAGAAAATATCCGTGAAGTAACCGCATTCCCAATGAACCAAATGGCACAAGATTTGATGATGGGCGCACCTGCAGCTGTAGATCCGCATCAAACAGAAGATGTTCATAT
>CBFCZA010000241.1:0-5107 GCA_965602285.1 uncultured Curvivirga sp.
ATACTAATTTCTACAGGAACACAAAGAACAGATGTCTCATTTGAAACTAAACATCAGCCTGAAATATACTTTAAAGCAGACAATTCAAAATTGCAGCAAGTTTTACTCAACCTTATCTCTAACGCAGCAAAATATAATAAAGAAAACGGTAAGGTTTTTGCTTCTATTGTAGAAGAGGGGGATAGGGTTCGTGTTATTATTGAAGATACCGGCATTGGTATTCCCGAAGCATTGCACGGCCATGTATTCACTGCCTTCAATCGCCTTGGCGCCGAAGATACGAAGGTTGAAGGAACAGGTATTGGGCTAAATATTACTCAAGGGCTTGTACATTCCATGGGGGGTGAAATTGGTTTTGAATCTATAGATGGAGAAGGAAGCCGTTTTTGGGTTTCTTTTCCGGTCCTCAAAAAAATCAACCAAAAGCAATCAAATGAAATCGAAGATCAATCTACCCCTGAAACGCCAAAAGTTCAGGCACAAAGCAAGGTAGAAGGTAAGATTTTATATATCGAAGATAATCAAGCAAATATTGATCTCATGGCAATGGTAATTGATGAGAGCGACAAGCTTTCCTTAATTTATGAGAAGACCGCAGAGCTAGGTATTGAAGCTGCAATAAAAGAACAGCCAGATATTATTTTCCTCGACATTAATTTACCTGGTATGGATGGTTATGAAGCCTTCAGACATCTTGCTGAAAATGAAGAAACCAAACATATTCCTGTCTATGCGCTTAGTGCAAATGCCATGGAATCCGACATTGAAAAAGCCAAAGATCACGGATTTAAAAAATATTTAACAAAACCTATTGATGTGGCTGAAATCATGGCTGCCATAGACGATAGCTTAGGTGGCTAACTTTAACTCCCACCTATAAGATTGATTGCCTCATTACCCTTTATTTTTCTTAGCTAAAGGATGTGCATACTGTACCAGTTCCATGAGTTTTTCATCTTGGATATGTGTATAGATTTGGGTCGTTGAAATATCTGCATGCCCCAATAATTGTTGAACGACCCGCAAGTCTGCCCCACGATTTAAAAGGTGACTCGCAAATGCGTGGCGAAGTACATGGGGGCTAACTTTCTTTGGATCAAGACCAGCATCCAACGCTAAAGCCTTCAACAATTGTCCAACACGTTGGCGGGTTAAATATCCTTCCTTCCCACTAGAGGGGAATAGGTAAGGACTGTCATCCATCCCTTTAGGTATGAACCATCCACGAACAGATTTATAGGCACTCAACGCATCACGCGCAGGGATAGAAAGCGGTACAAGACGTTCCTTTTGCCCCTTACCCATGATCAGCATATGATCTTGATCCCTGCTAACTGCCCCATATGGCAAGCTCACTAATTCTGTAATCCTTAAACCCGAAGCATACAGAAGCTCTAATAAACATAATAAACGTAAATCTTCTGGTTCTTTACCTTCGGCGGCACAAATAAGAAGGCTATCCACATCATCTTCGCTCATCATTTTTGGTAACGGGCGCTGCAATTTTGGGCTTTCTAAAGTGCTACTTGGGTCATCCGTAGACAAACCTTCATCATATAGAAAACGGAAATATTGACGTAAAGCAGAAAGGCGCCGTGCCACAGTACTGGCCTTCACCCCTTCTTTTTCTAACTGCACCAGATAAGCACGCAATTGATCTGTAGATGCCTTGGCTAACCCCTTAAGCAGAAATCCATTTATATCCAATAGGTCACGTTTATAGGCTTCCAAAGTATTAGCCGCCGCCCCACGTTCAGCAGACAACATCTCCAGAAAATTTTCTAAATATTGGGCCATAGATGATCTCAATATCACTATAAACGGAATTGAAAAATTAAGTCTTATTAAAGCCCGTTAGCCAAAGCCGTTTCAAGAGCTAACGCTTGTGCATCATTTTTAAGTCCAACAAGACGCAAGGCAGTTATCACATCTGCCAATAAATACGGCGAAATACGACCCATACTCACCTGCCCCAATAAACGTAACGACCACGCAACGACTTCTGCACGGCGTCCAGAATAGGCTGCCTCATTCATCATACGCAGATGTGCCGGATTTGGGGACAATAATATTAAATTACCTTCATAAGTGGCCATTTCCGCCCATGCATTTTGACTTACGACCGGACGCTCCAATACTTCTAACAGGCCATATGTCATTGTCAGGCGGCGTAAATATTCTACTTCTGATTCATCAGGAACCGAACTTTCCACATAAAACGTCCATGCCTTGCGGCCTGCCTCTTCTTCTATGACCATATTCTCATTACTTGATGCTAATCGTGACAACGCCCATAGACGCAAAAGCTCCGTTTCTGCCTCTGGGTTACGTAATGCTTGATCTGATAGATGAGAAATCCATGCTTCCGCTGGTTTGGGGCGGCCTAAACCATATAATGCCCGTGCGGCTGTTCCAGAGAATTCCCACAAATCCGCCGAAATTGGCATCTTTGCAATAGCAGGAGCAAAGGCGGACAAGGTCATTTGATAAAGCCCAGCCTTTTTCGAAAGTTCCAACGCTTTTGAAATAAGGATAATACGTGTTTCAGGTACCGGGTCACTTTCAGATGCCTGAAATAATAAGGCCCGCGTGCGCGAAGAATAATCCTCTTCTGCCAAACTCATTGGAGCTTGCAATTCCTCCAAAGTGAACGGTTGTGCATTATATAAAGCCGCCAAGGTTTCCCCTGAAATCAACCCAAGTTGTAATGCCTGTTCCGCAGCATCCAGTCGGGTTTGAATATTTGTTTTAGGATTTCCAACTATGGCTTTTAATAAACGAGGTTCCGTCTCTGCGGACAGTAAATAATCAGGCAAGGCAATCCCCGCCACTTGATACATGGCAAGATGCAAGGCATTTGGATGCGCCTCTACAGGAAGAGATAGTTCCGCCTCATTCTCTAGCGTTGAAACGATGGCTTCAGATTCAGCATTTCCCGTTTCTGAAACGGTTGGTTCTTGTGGTACAGGTTTTTGCGCCCCACCTGTGACCATGTAATCAATCAATGCATAGAATAATGGATCATCCTCACCGAAATCCTGTAGAAGGGTTGCCCCAAATTCAGCACCATCAATATTCTTTTCTAACAATTGACAAAAGATCAGATGTTTTTGCCAAAAGGCTTCGCCAAGGCGATCAGTTTGACTATAAACCAAGCTACATGTTTGATTATAATCATGTTCTAAAAGGCTGATTTCCAACAATGTTTCGGCAAATAATTGCAATTGTTCTTCACTGAAACCGGATTCTAAAATCATTTGTCGTGCTGTGTCTGCATGACCTAAACGCATCAATTGATTGATACGCAACTTCAAAATCTCCACCCCATCCGTGATAAGGTCAATTTCACTATTGTCTCCCAAAGGTGGGATATCTGCAGAAGTCAATAAGATACGTCGTGCCAAACTTTGCAATGTTTGCGAATTGATGCGTGTTGGCATGGTTGCAAGCAATCGTTTCATGTCATCCCGATTGGTATCCGCCCACATATCAAAACCAAGACCGCCTGATTGATCATTCAAAACACCTGCCGTTGCAGGGTCGATGGAAGAAAGATTTTCTTCAGAAACTAAACCGGGTAACGCCTCGTTTGTTGGTGTTTTCTCCGGTGCTACATTCTCGTTCTCAGCGATTTCTTGTTCTTCTTTAAAAACCTCATCATCTTCTTCTGGGAATAAACTAATCGGAACTTCTTCTGCTGGTGATGAAATAGCCGACTCTGTGCTAGCTGGCGTCACGATCGTTGGCACTGTTGTATCTAGTGTTTCATCCTGCGCAAACGAGATATTTTCGTTAAGCCCTGTACCTATAAAGAAGATAGATGATAGCAGCCCTGCTTTTAAGACATTTTTTATAGGAAGATTAAGAGATTTAAAACTGAACTCAGACATAGATAAACCACATTTTTTTGATGAGAGGGAGAATTAAATGGGAGATGAATGGTTCAACCTATTTAACGAGGAAACTGACTATCATCCATTATTTTTTCAACATCATGTGTAGGTGCAGGAATGTCCCAGCCCGCTAAAAATATACCGCCGCCAACGATTACGACGCTCAAAACCCCAAGAAAAACTGCCAGTACTTTTCCCATTATCGTCTCATGTCCTTTGATTTTAAATTATCAATGTCGGAATATCTATACCAGATTCCATTCAATCCCTTCGAATCGACCATAGCTTAACCCGTTCCTTCTATTGCAACAAGCCTTGCATCTGCATCTTGTTTCAACCTATTCCTTGACCACATTATTCTTGTGAAACAAGTGAATTAAGTGGCATTTTCCTTTACCCTAAGGCTGGACTGTGGCAATTCTGCGGCATAGGAAATTTATTTTTTATTATTGATAGACTTTTTTAATATTTCTATCCCATGCTAGATTGATAATTCAATGACGACGCCGCGCGAACATATAACTTTTGGTATAGAAGATCGTGATCTCTCATCAGATCAGGTTTTCACCTATGATCCTATCATTCGCCAAAATCTCAAAATTGATAAACCTATAGTTTTAATCGGTATGATGGGTGCGGGAAAATCTGCTATTGGGCGTATGATTTCTCATAAACTGAACCTTGATTTTAAAGATGCAGATCATGAGATAGAGTTGGCGGCGAATTTAACCATCCCCGAAATCTTTGAAAAATATGGCGAAGATCATTTTCGAGAAGGCGAACAACGCGTTATCAAGCGGTTACTTGGTTCAGGAATTCACATTCTAGCCACAGGTGGTGGTGCATTCATGAATGAAAACACACGAAAAACCATCGCTGAAAATGCCATTAGCGTTTGGTTCAATGCGGAATTTGACATTTTGTGGGAGCGGGTCTCTAGAAAAACCCATCGTCCCCTCTTACATACTGCTGATCCACAAGGCACATTAAAGAATTTAATCGATGTCAGATATCCTGTTTATGCAGAAGCTGATATCATCGTAGAATGTGATGATGTAAGCAAAGAAGATATGCGTGATCGTGTGATCGACGCCTTAATCGAATATCAAATGGGCAGAGGGCTTTCTGCCACTAATGAAGGAGCATCCTTGTCGTGAACATGGCCCACAATTCTATGGAACGTATAAACGTTGCCCTTGGGGATCGTTCTTATG
>CBFCZA010000242.1:0-5105 GCA_965602285.1 uncultured Curvivirga sp.
AACGGGGCCGGTTCATCAGGCCAGCACCCTTGGATCGGCAAACGGTCTAAATCTATATCATCCTCTGTTAAGACCACTTCCTGACAAGGCGCGGATTTAATGGTTTTAGGCTTCATCGCCATTACGGTTTTTAACAGTGGCAGCATCTCAAATGCTTCTTTAATGCCACCGGGTGGTTCTGGCTGACGTAAAAATGCCAAAGTCTCACCCACTTCACGAAGCTGTTCTGGCTCTCTATCCATGCCCCATGCAACACGTTCGACCGTGCCAAACAAATTCACCAACACAGGCATTTCAGAGGGCTTGCCATTTTCATCTACAGGATTTTCAAAAAGAACTGCAGGGCCTTCTTCTGCCAGCAAGCGCGTTTGAATTTCGGTCATTTCCAAATGTGTAGAGACAGGTTCACTTACCCGCACAAGGCGGCCTTCTGTTTCTAATTTATCCATAAAATCACGAAGGCTATTATAAGGCATGGGTGACAATCCTGTGAATATTCATATCCCTATCCTATGCCACGCATCGTCTTTTGGTTCAAGATATGTCTATGCTCTGTTTAGATTATACATAAGTGATAGATAGAATTTACTTTTTCTCTCAATTAGTTTATTTATTGCTAAATAATAAAGACCTCTTATACAAAGAAAGAGATAATATGTCTGAACAATATTTTGTGGTCGGCGGCCTATTTAACGATACAACATTCACCAACCTAGCCGAAGGTGAAAAGCTATCAAAGCTTGGGCCTTTTGATAATTATGACGAAGCGGTCGCTGTTTGGCGTGCGAAAGCAATGGAAACAGTTGATGAGGCCTATGCCAAATTTAACATCGAAAAAACTTCCCACACTGAATATTGGGTTATAGGTGGCGAATATACGAATACGGATTTCAAAACCATCAAATCTGGTAATGAGGACCGCCATGGTCCCTATACGAACAAAGAAGATGCCCGTAGCCAGTGGAAAGCATTGTCCATGTCCGATGTAGACAATGCCTATGTTCGTTATCGCATAGAAAAAATGTAATTTCGTTTATGAATGATAAAGAAGCTATATTAAAAAGAGCGCGCGACTATCCCTATGATAGCCCACGTGGCTCTTTTTTATACCAAGATGGTGAAATACTAGAATTTCATCCGGATCAAATAACAAACCGAATTCCTGTTCTTGCTTTCGGGTCGAACAAAGCCCCAACACAGTTACAAAGAAAATTCGGCCACCTTCCTAATAGTATCATCCCTGTTGAAGCTGTTACCTTACATGACTTTGATGTTGTTTTTGCCGCGCATGTCACTTCTTATGGGTCTATACCCGCTATGTTACAGCACTGCCCAAATGTAGAAGTTAAGATTGCCATAACATGGCTTGATGAAGCCCAACTAGAAGTGATGCATCAAACGGAATTGTCCGCAGCAAATTATGCTTATGCCAAACTTGAAAATATTAAACTGATCAGGAGCAACAACAACGCCAAAACAGAGGCCTTTGCCTATGTTGGGAAGCGTGGACATTTGTTACTTTCACCTAAAAACACCAATGGCATTGCCATATCAGATATCCACGCAAAGAACAGAACTTGGGAAGAAAAAACAACCGCTGAAATATTATCTATTCTCCATCAGCAAAATGATGCCGGATTTTCCGAAGATGACTTTATTTTCAACTTGATAAAGGATCATGATTTCAGAAGTTTATTAACAGATGCAATATCAGAAAACGAATGCCACTTTAATTATCCCTACGATATTGTTTATGATGGGGTTTTAAACATCGATGTTTAAAAATAATCGGCCCGTGTTTATGTAAAACTTGGATTAAACAATAAGGTTGGACGTCCACAACCTGGCGTTTGAACTAATACCTTTCTTCCCAAAAAAACGGCCCCTTTTTCAAGGAGCCGTTCTTTTGCATTCTTTAGGAATATTAAGAATTACTTCTTAATACCAGCCCAACGACGGCGTTTAGCCGCAATCGCGAGACCAAGAAGAACGATCAAGAATAAGATCGCTTTCAAGCCCATTTGCTTACGTTCTTCTAATTCCGGCTCAGAAGCCCAAGCAAGGAATGTAGAAATATCGCGAGCGATTTGTTCTTTAGTAGCTTTAGTACCATCTGCATATTCAACAGCGTCATCATCAATTGGTGGCGCCATAGAAATTGCATGACCTGGGAAATAAGCATTCCAATGCTTACCTTCACCAGCGTCTTGGGTATCATCATAGCCCATCATCAGGTGATAGATATAATCTGCACCTGAAGCAGCACCACGACCAGCCATCCACTGTGTGAAGTTATATGGAATGTTTCCATGTCCACCAGCACGTGCTTTTACAATTAAAGAGAAGTCAACAGGGTAAGCCCCACCGTTACTTGCACGGGCTGCATTCTCATTTGCAAAAGGTGATACGAATTTATCAGCTGGTTTTGCAGGACGTGTGAACATGTCACCTTCGTCATTTGGACCATCTTCAACTTCGAACTCAGCGGCATATGCTTTTACTTCCGCATCGGAATAACCCAACGCGGTCAAGTTACGGTAAGAAACAAGTTCCAAACCATGACAAGAAGAACAAACTTCTGTGTATACTTGAAGTCCACGCTGTGCAGATGCTTTGTCATAAGACCCAAAAAAACCGGTCCAAGACCATTTTTCTTGTGGAGGCTTAACGCCTTCTGCTGCGTTAGCAACAGAAGAAGCACCCAATGCGATAGCAGCAACGGCTGCGAGCGATACAATAATTTTACGCATAATAGTCGCTCCCTTATTTCGCTGCATCAAGGACTGGTTCAGAGATCGAAGCCGGCAATGGCTTTGGACGCTCAAACCAACCCACTACAGGGGTTAGAATTACAAGATGGAAGAAGTACCAGAAGGTAGCCCATTGTGACAATGTTACATACCAACCTTCAGCCGGATTACCACCAACATAACCCAAGATAATCACATCAATAGTGAAGATAATCACGAGCCATTTATATACTGGACGATAGCGACATGAACGAACACGTGATGTGTCCAACCAAGGCAATACAGCCAATAAACCGATAGAAGCAAACATAGCCAATACACCTGCTAATTTAGCATCCATCAACCAAGCGAATGGAATGTAAAGGAAGCTATCAGCTGTGAAGCTACGCAAGATTGCGTAATAAGGTAGGAAGTACCATTCAGGAACGATATGCGCCGGTGTCACCAATGGATTAGCCGGGATATAGTTATCTGGATGACCCATATAGTTTGGTGCATAGAAAACAAAGAACGCCCAAGCCAATACGAAAACGATGATCGCAGTTAGATCTTTCGCTGTCATATACGGATGGAACATAACTGTGTCTTGTGGACCTTTAGGATCGATACCTGTTGGGTTGTTAGAACCTGCAATATGCATCGCAATGATGTGCAAGATAACAACGCCTAAGATAATAAACGGTAACAAGTAATGTAATGCAAAGAAACGATTCAATGTTGGGTTATCAACAGAGAAACCACCCCAAAGCAATGTAACGATGCTATCGCCTACAATCGGAATAGCCGAGAATAGGTTGGTAATAACAGTCGCACCCCAGAAGCTCATTTGGCCCCAAGGTAATACATAACCCATAAACGCAGTACCCATCATAAGAAGAAGGATGATAACACCCAAAATCCAGATAAGTTCGCGTGGTTGTTTGTATGATCCATAGAACATGCCACGGAAGATATGAACATATACAACAATGAAGAACATAGATGCGCCGTTCATGTGAATATAGCGGAGTAACCAACCATAATTCACGTCACGCATAATGCGTTCAACAGAAGCAAACGCCATGTCTACATGTGGTGTATATTGCATCGCCAACATGATCCCCGTAAGGATCATACCAATCAATGCAACCATTGCCATACCACCAAAAGACCAGAAATAGTTCAAGTTCTTTGGAACAGGAAAACCTTCATATTCATGATGAAGATATGTGAAAACCGGAAGTCTTACGTCAATCCAACGTACAACAGGGTTTTTAAATTCAGGTGTAGAACCACTCATTTTGAATCCCCCTAGCCGACTTTAATTACTGAATCGCCGTCGAACGCATAGGTAGGAATCTCCAAGTTTGTCGGAGCTGGACCTTTGCGAATACGACCAGACGTATCATAATGAGAACCATGACAAGGACAGAACCAGCCACCAAAATCACCTTTTGGTTCGCCGTCTTTTTGTCCTAGAGGCACACATCCCAAATGGGTACATACGCCTACCATCACAAGCCATTTTGGCTTTTGCACACGTTCAGCATCAGTTTGCGGATCAATCAAATCAGCGGCTGATACAGCCTCTGCTTCACTAATTTCCGCTGCTGTACGATGCCGGATAAATACCGGCTTACCGCGCCACTTCAAAGTTATTGCTTGGCCTTCTTCGATTCCAGCGATGTTTACTTCCGAAGAAGCCAGCGCCAACACATCCGCAGATGGGTTCATAGAATCGATGATCGGCCAAGCGAATATAGCACCACCAACAGCTGTTGTAGCTGTAGCAGCAATATTCAGGAAGTCGCGGCGGGAGTTATCCTCCGGCTGAGCCGCGTTCTGGCTTAAATCCGCCATCTTCGTCCCCTCATTCCGATCACAAGTTAGGTCTGTTTCCAGACACGAATTTAGACTTTAATTAAAGCCCACTATCTTGGTCTGCTAACAGACCGGTTATTATCTAGTCACCTAGAGAATCGCGACACGAGTGAAAAACACAACGATCACGCCCACATATAGGTAGCTATTAAACATGCAAAACCACCCAAAACCAAAGCATTTCTGTAAGTTTTATACAGATACTCCTTAATTTTCAGCACTATCCTCAACCCCTCAGGCAAAGGAAACACATGAATCTATGGGCTTTTCTATACAAGATTAGCCCCAAGTTGGAAAGAGGGGGAAGTATAAATTCTTGCGATTTTCTTTTCATTTCTTCAAAGAAGCGTTAAAAGCTGTATACAGAAAACAAGAATAAAAAGCCTAGAGGATAGCTAGTTTTGAACCTTTCTAAATTACGATTAGCGCTTTATCAGCCTGATATACCCCAAAATGTAGGTACGATGTTACGATTTGCCGCCTGTATGGGAATGG
>CBFCZA010000243.1:0-5076 GCA_965602285.1 uncultured Curvivirga sp.
CTGCATCGCGTTGGTCATAAACATCATCTTCTTCAAATGTCACCATACCTTCATTATAAAGACTGAATGGAGACTTACGGCCTGTGATCATCACATTGCCTTTATAAAGTTTCATACGAACTGTACCTGTAACTTTTTCATTACATTTATCAATCGCAGCTTGAAGCATTTCGCGTTCAGGAGAGAACCAAAATCCATTATAAAGCATTTCTGCATATTTTGGCATAAGTTCATCTTTAGTATGCATCGCACCACGATCAAGCGTAATGCTCTCCATTGCACGACGTGCATGGAATAAAACAGTACCACCCGGTGTTTCATAAACGCCGCGTGATTTCATGCCAATGAAGCGGTTTTCGACAATATCAATGCAACCAACACCATTACGACCACCAAGTTCGTTTAACTTGGTTAGCAATGTAGCAGGTGACATTTTCTCACCGTTGATTGCAACTGGATCGCCAGCTTCAAAATCAATTGTGATTTCTTCTGGTGTATCAGGGGCAGCATATGGCGAAACCATACGTGACAAGATGTGATCTAGATCTGCTTCGATCCATGGATCCTCAAGGGCTTTACCTTCAGAAGAAATATGAAGAAGATTTGCATCTTGAGAGAATGGCGCTTCACCACGTTTATCTTTAGGCACAGGAATTTGATGTTTTTCAGCATAATCCAAAAGCTTTGTTCGGCTGTTCAAATCCCATTCACGCCAAGGCGCAACGATTTTGATATCTGGCTTCAGCGCATAATAACCCAATTCAAAACGAATTTGATCGTTACCTTTACCTGTCGCACCATGAGATACTGCATCAGCACCCATTTCATTAGCAATTTCAATTTGGCGTTTTGAAATCAAAGGGCGCGCAACAGAAGTACCTAAAAGATATGTGCCTTCGTATAGCGCATTAGCACGGAACATCGGGAAAACGTAATCACGTACAAACTCTTCACGTAAATCTTCGATGAAGATATTTTTAATACCCATCATCTCTGCTTTTTGACGTGCAGGTTCTAGCTCTTCGCCTTGACCAAGGTCAGCAGTAAAAGTGATAACTTCACAACCATATTGATCTTGTAACCAACGTAAAATGATTGAGGTATCTAGGCCACCAGAGTAGGCTAGAACAACTTTTTTCACATCTTTAGACATGTGCTATTCATCCTTCAATAACAGGAGTTTTAAAACTGCAGGGAGTATAGGCATATCAGAGATTATGCCAAGCCCTGATATGCTTGAAATATTTTATAAATCTTATGAATTAATGGAATTAGACCTGAGGTAAACCTGCTTCAATTTCTTTTTCAAGGCGGGCTTGCTCCATTTGCTTAAGTTCTCTGTTAGAAATACGTTCACTTTCAGACTTTAACTGACCACAAGCGGCAAGAATGTCTTCACCGCGTGTACGGCGAACAGGACAACTATATCCAGCATTCCAAATCACATCAGAGAATTTCTTAATTTGGTCACGTGAAGATTGCTCATATTCAGAACCCGGCCAAGGATTGAAAGGAATTAAATTCACTTTTGAAGGAATTCCTTTTAATAATTTCAAAAGGTTCTTTGCATCTTCAACACTATCATTCACGCCCTTAAGCATCACATATTCCCATGTGACACGGCTTGAATTGCTTAATCCCGGATAATTACGAACCGCCTCTAATAGCTGTTCTATGTTATATTTACGATTGATCGGGACAATTTTATTTCTTAATTCATCATTAGTTGCATGCAATGAAATCGCCAATAATGCGCCTGTTTCAGCGCCAATACGACCAATTTCAGGAACAACACCTGATGTAGAAACAGTGATACGGCGCTTTGATAAGGCAATACCATCCCCATCCATGCAGATCTTCAAAGCCTTAATCACGTTGTCTGTATTATAGAGCGGTTCCCCCATGCCCATAAACACAATATTAGTCACACTACGATCAATGCTAGAGGCAGGCCATTCACCAAGAGCATCACGAGCCAGCATAACCTGGCCTACAATATCACCCGGTGTTAAATTCCGTACAAGTTTCTGTGTACCCGTGTGGCAGAAAGTACAGGTTAAGGTACAGCCAACTTGTGACGACACACAAAGTGTCCCACGTCCTTCTTCGGGAATATATACGGTTTCAGCTTCACTTTTTTCATCATAACGAAGAAGCCATTTTTGAGTGCCATCTTTTGATTGTTGATGTGCAGAAATCGTTGGGCGTTCAATTTTGAAATGTTCCGCCATTTTAATCCGCAATGGCTTAGCCATATTGGTCATATCTTCAAAATCGGTAACACCACGATTATAGACCCATTGAAACAATTGTTTCGCACGGAATTTTGCTTCACCCATTTCAAGGACAGCCGCCAACATATCTTCGCGATCCATACCAATAAGGTTTTTACGAGTATCCGTAGTCGTGTCAGGTGCAACCTTGCTACAGGCAGTTACCGGTGCATTTGCACCTTCTAAAATTTCAGCTTCAGACATTTTCATTCAATTCCAACACCATCCAACCCTAAAAGTCGGTCATGTTTTTCCAAGAGGTCGATTAATTTATTTCATCTTTGAGAACCAAGGCCGCATCAATCATATCGTTAAACCATAAGATAGTGCGAAATTTAGCTGTATTCAAATAGTACAACTGTCTTCTTGATTGGCAGGGATGTAGCATCTTCTAAGATAAAAAGAAAGCCATTAACATTTATTGTTATTGCTTTAAATCATTTCCCCATCAGACGAATTAGGTATATCTTGTTCATTGAAAACAATTACAATGGAGAATGACATGAGCAATGAAACTGTGGATTACAATGCGGACTTGGCCTTACTTGTGGAAGAGATGCAAAAACAGCCAGAAGACGTACATGAAATTCAAATTCGCTTACGTCAAAAGATTTCTATGATGCGTGCTGAAGGCCTCCCTATTCCAGAAGACTTCTTGCGCCTAGAATCTAGCCTAGATGAAGCATTATCAGTCGATTAAAATCAGTTACGAAGTGAAGAAGCCTAAGGTTTCTTCACTTTACACGCCTTATTCACAGCATTATTGGCTTTAGAAAAACCACTTAACGAATAAGTATCTTTGGTTTTTGTCCCACGTTTAGAAACGCCAGAAACAATCATGCTATTTCCACCACGCATGGCTTTTACAATAGTTTTATCATCTTTCTTCAGGGCGTATGCAACCGCACCATGAACGAAGAACTTAAACGTTTTGCTACCAATTTTAACCAACACATCAGATCCTTCTTTCAAAGGATACCCCATACCTAAGCTAACTTCATGATATCGTTTCATACCGGGACGGTGGGTGATGAAGGCGAAAATTTCACCGCGGGCCTTACCGCCTTCCACATGTTTCGTTGGGCGCGACCACATATTACAAACCTTAGAACTAGATTCTTTATAAGAATGGGCCTGCCATTTACCAAACGCCCCAAGGTCCTTATCCCCTTCTGCCATTGCAGAAGTCGATATAAGGCCAGTCATTCCTAAAACAATCGCCGCTTTCAGCATATGCAACATCATATTACGGGCTCCATCCCAACAACAAAATAAACCATCTTTTTGACAGTCGTAAATTTAAATTTGTTCAAAATTTGGACAATAGTATGGTGATTCTGTGGTCGTTGAAAAGAGGCCCTATAAATGAGAAGTTAAAAAAATAAATTAATCTTCATAATCTTTTTTACGAATGATCGGCCCACCACTCACATGGGGTGGAAGTTCTTCTGTTGGCCCACCAGGACGGACAGGACGTTCGGCCCAACGGCCCAAACTAACAGCACGATCATACAGCATGATGGCCCCAGCGATTCCTACGTTTACACAGAATTTAGTTGGGATTTTCACAAGGAAATCACATTTTTCTTGAACTTCAGGGGACAATGACCCTCGTTCTGGCCCTAAAATATAGGCAGCACGGCTAGGATGTCTGAAGCTAGGCATCCAAACAGCATCATCACAAAGTTCAACCCCAACAAGTTGACACCCTTTAGGAAAGGACATTTCCGCAGCATTTTCATATTCATACAAAGGCATACTTTTTGCGGCCTCAGATGTATCCGACTGATAAACATCGCGAATATTTACCACGACAGGGGCAACTGCAAAAACAAAACTTCCACCGAAGGCATGCGCAGAACGAAATAAGCTCCCTACATTTCTAGGTTTGGAAATTCCTTCAACACCTAAACCAAAATAACCACGCATTTTTGCAGCTCCTTTAAATTCTTTTAAAATTTATTATGGAGAGGTTCTTGCATATTTCCCCCTAAAAAGGCAAGTTTATCTGAATAAAACGAATAGAGAATATGTTAATAAAATATAATAATACACTACATATGGATGGAACCTGCGTTAATGACTTCAAATGACAATATTCACAAAGACAAGAAAGCAAGCTTGCGCCAAGATTTTTCAGGCTGCAATCCTGTCTTAGTTGAAGTCACACGGGGATCAATTGTTGAAAGTCGCCACCGTGGAAGTATCGCCATTGTTGATACAACTGGCAGCGTCCAAGGTGCATGGGGGGATATCACACAACCTGTTTATCCCAGATCCGCAATCAAAGCATTTCAATCCATTCCTTTGTTAGAAACAGGCGCAGCTGAAGATGCTGGATTTAACGAAGCTGAAATAGCCCTTTCTTGTGCTTCTCATGGTGGCGAAGAATTACACACCCAAACTGCGGCCTCCATGCTTGCCAAAGCCGGCTTTCAAGAAGATGATCTAGAATGTGGTATTCATTGGCCTATGTATGATGAAGCCGCCCGTACGCTAGCTAAAAGCGGCCAAATCCCCAGCCAACTTCACAATAATTGTTCGGGTAAACATGCTGGGATGCTAGCGCTTGCAAAAAAACTTGGTGCAGAAACTAAAGGTTACATCAACCAAACCCATGCTGTACAACAACGTATCAAAGGCACAATAGAATTCATGTGTGGTATTTCGTTAGCGGATGCCCCTGTGGAACGCGATGGATGTTCGGCCCCTACATGGGCAATACCTCTTGAAAATATAGCTTATGGTTTTGCACGTTTTGCTAGTCCTGATGACTTACCAGATGCAAAGGCAGAGGCATGTA
>CBFCZA010000244.1:0-5048 GCA_965602285.1 uncultured Curvivirga sp.
GATATTGACTATGTCACCAATTTTGATCTGGTCATGTAAATATCTGGATCCACCACGGCCTTCTTCTTCTTTTAATACAGCTATTTCAAGTCGGGTCTGATCTTTTTGGTCGCCACATAAAGAATATTTACGATTATAATCACCTGCAAGGATATCTATATGTGACCCTGCACTCCATCGTGGTAAGTTTTTTCCATGAAGATGTTCTAGGGTGAATTTTTTGACACCAGCTGCTTCCTCTTTAATGTCGACAATTTTAACTTGGCGGGATAAATCGTCTTTTAAAGGAGCACCAATTTCAAAATCCATCTTTTGATCTAGAATAGAAGGATCGTTTCGTTCTGGATTTTCTTCTGGATTCCATGTGACCCATACATGATCCGGTCCACGAAAAGAAGTATTTGGAAGATATGAAAACTCTTGATCTTCTATCAATTTAATATGCGGCATACGGCGGGTGAATTCTTCAAGGAAGATACGCATTTCCATACGGGCAATATTTTTTCCCATACATTGGTGACTTCCATATCCAAATGTTAAATGTTCTGCTGTATTATCGCGATAAAGGTCTAATTCATCGGGGTTTTCGAAATGGCGTTCATCATGATTGGCAGAGGTCATAACGATCAGAAGTTTTTCCCCCTTGGGAATATCAATATCGTTAATTTTTGTATCTGCCGTGACCAACCTACGCCACGCAATGATTGAACCTTCTATGCGCAGACATTCTTCAACAGCATTGGGAATAAGTTTTGGATTTTCACAAACTTCTTCCCATGCATCACGATCTTTTAATAATAGCCTAAAGGCATTTGCCGTGGCATTTGATGTTGTTTCGTGGGCGGCGGCCAAAATTGCCATCATCATGGAATGAAGGTAGGAATCAGTGACCACGCCGGGATATTCTTTTTGTTGGCGAATGGTGTATTTCATCCAGCCATCACCAGAGGGATCAGCTTTCATTTTCTCAAGAATTTTTCCTGCGGCTTCCCAAAATTTACCAACTGATTCTGCCACATGTAGCTGTTCTTCAGGCGAAGGACGCCCCCATGTATTCACCGTATGGGCAACAGAGAACTTTCGTAGTTGCTCCATATCTTCTCCGGAAACACCAAGGAAGTGAAGGGCAACAGTCAATGGAATTTCCCAAAACATTTGATCCACAAGATCTGCTTTACCTTCATTTATAAAACGATCCATATAATCACGGGTGAGTTGCCTAACGAATGGTTCATGTTTGGCTAAAGATTCAGGGATGAAGCTATCCATTAAAACTCTGCGACGTTCCATATGTTCCGGTTCGTCTTCGTTTACCATGGTGCGATTCATGGCGTAACCATATCCTTTTAGGATTTCTTCGGCTTCTTTTGGGGCTGGTGTTATTTTCTCTAAGGCGATAGAGGGTGAGAATAAGATATTATCTCTAAATACTGCTTTTACATCTTCATAGCGGCTAACAATCCAATATCCTAATTTTGGACTGTAGAATACAGGTTCTTTTTCCCGTGACCATCGTAAGGCTTCTGATGGATCAACTTGGTAGGGCTTGTCAAAAGGATCAAATGTTGCGGCCTCGTGGGAAATAGGGCAACCGGTAGGCGTTTTTGTTTGTTTATCGATCACTTCTGACATTTTTAAGCTATTCCTTACGAATATAATTTACTTTTATCGCACAAATAATTACTTTTAATGCACGTAGAGTATGATTTATAATAATTTCGTCAAGGAATTTTTAAGTAGATGAGCAAATTACAAACGTTAGATCGTGGAATTATAGCCCTAAAACTTATTGCCAATAGTACAGACCCAATGACTATTGCTGTATTAGCTGAAAGGCTAAAGGTTGATCGTGCCATCGTCTATCGTATTGTATCAACTCTTGAAGAACATAGACTTGTCCGCCGTGGTCCTACGGGAATGTTATCTTTAGATGCAGGAGTTTATGCTCTTTCCGGACAAGAAGAAGACCATCTTCGTATGATTGCCAAGCCAATATTGCAAACACTAAGTATGAAAACAAATGCCTGTGCATTCATAACAGTAGCAGATGGAGATCAATGCAGGGTGCTGTCTATCGCTGAACCAGAAGAAGCTATTTTGCGCGTTGGATATCGAGTTGGTGTGAAACATAGCCTTAAAAATGGTGCCGCGGGGTTGGCAATATTATCTGGGCGCCCTCAATCGGATCAAGATAGTGATGAAATTATTAAAGCCCGAAAGGATGGATATATCTTAACCCGTGGACAAATCCAAAAAGGCGCAGTTGGTGTCGCCAGCCCCTTACCATATCAAGAAAGTGGAAAATTAACTCTAGAGGCCTGCATCGGTGTTGTTGCTATGGATGACTTGGATGTTGAATTAGCAATCGAATGTGTTAATTTTTTCTCAGAAAAATTGAGTGGAAAAATATTTTAAAAATATATCTACCATAAGATTTATTAATAAATTTTACTCATTCACTTATAAATAGAATCATAATATATTAACCCTCTAAAAATTGCATGGCTTTGGCTGGCTTTGTATTTTTCAGTTTTTGCTGATTAAAGGGGAAGGTTATGACTATTAAAACTGTTGCGATTGATTTTGAGGGGCAAGCAGAATGGGCAACACGTGTCCGAACAGAAATTGTTACGGGCTTATCACGTGCTGGGGTGGAAGCAGAAGTTATTCGCGGGGGTAAAGCATGGTATGAATATGCAAGGAAACAGCCTCCCGGTACGGTCGTTAACGTTATTTACTTAAATACACCTGCCCCTGTCTATCCACAATTCTTTGAAGACAATGTATCTGGGGTTCATCAATGTTGCCTTACATTGGATCACCCTGGGCATCTTGTAGATCGAGAATATTTTGAAATAGATGAAAAAATCCTGATTGGTTTTAATGATAAAAGCCATATGGATATAACCAAAGCATTTGGATTTAAGAATAGAACGGTAATGATGCCGCATGCTGGCGCTGACCTTAAAGAAGAAATAATACCGATGAAAGATCGGACATATGATTTTTATTTTTCTGGATCGTTGAAAGAAGTTATCACACCGGAAATGTGGTCCAAAGACAATCCGGAAGTTCCAGAGGTTATTTTAGATTTGATCTTTGTAGCTGCACAAATTCAATCAGAAAAAACGACTAATACGTATTTTGCTTGGTTAGCCGCATGTAAATTGAAAGATGTTGAAAATAAAGTCCATCTGGATCAGAAAACATTAGCAAGATTATTGGCCCAAATAGAACGCATTTCTGAAAGTATTAGACGAAGGAATGTTCTTGTAGCAGTTAGTGAAAACCATAGTCTTTGTGTAGCATGTTCTAAATTACCTAGCTATTTAGAGAATAGAGAGAATGTTGAATGTATTGGATATCATGGGTTTGATGATTTATTACCGTATATGGGAAGGTCACGTATTGTTTTAAATGCACTGGCTAAATTTTCCGAAGGTTCCCATGAACGCGTGGCTTTTGGGATGAGCCAAGGTGCCGTTGTTGCCTCGGACTATAGTTCGTATTTAGCTGAGACATTCGCACATAAAGAATCAATTTTATTTTTACCAGAAGAAGTAAATGAGAATTCCCTCGCTGATATTTTTGAACTTCTGGATGAGAAAGATTTTGTTACATTGGAAGAGATAAGAAAAAATGGGGCTAGGTTATACGAAGAAAATCATACTTATACAGAACGTATGAAAGATCTTTTACCGTATCTTGTCAGATGTGATGAACAAGATAGCCCAAATATTTTCTACAAACCATGATGACCTAAATATATTTCGCAGCAAGAGCAACTAGGGCTAAGCAGAGTATAAGCATTGTTGCGTGACGTGCTATTGCAATGAGGGAAAATTTCATTGGAAAAACCTATAACTTTAGTATGGATTAAAATTATTCTGCTGCGGATTTTACTTCGCTGATCACTGTTGGTTTTATGGCAGGCTTAGGTGCCGTACGGGTCGTTTCAACTGTCATTTTACGGCTGTAACGGCCTTCAATTTTTGCACCGGCTTCTACTTCCAATACGTCATGATAAACATCACCAAATACTTGGGCGCTATTACGAAGGCGTACTTTTTTGGAACGTATCTCACCTTTAAGTGTACCAAGGATTGTTACATGGGACGCCTCAACTTTACCGTCAAGTTTACCTGTTTGACCAATGGTAAGGGCGTTACATTTAATCGTGCCTGTGAAACTGCCATCTAATTGCACATCACCTGAACCATTTAGTTCTCCGCCAATTTCAATGCCCTCAGCAATAACTGATAGCATGGTTACAGGTTTTTTTGGTGTTGTTACTGGAGCTTGAACAACTTCTGACTGCTTATTTTTAGACCCAAACACGCGAACGTTCCCCTAGAGCAAATAAATGAAATTTTATTGCGCTAAAAACATTCATAGCAGCAATATTCAGTTATAATACGACAGCTAAATCCATTCGACAACGAGAGTCTTTCGATTCTTTTCAGATTCTTATGGTGCTTAGAAAAAGAGTCAATGGAATCAAATTCTAAGCACATATAAGCTTTAAAAAAAATAATTTAAACTTTTGAAATGAATCAGCTTTATTCAGCAGCTTCAGCCGTATCATTGTCGAGGAGGGCGATATATTTCTCTGCTTCAAGGGCGGCCATGCATCCCATACCCGCAGCAGTGACAGCTTGACGATAAATTTTATCGGTCACATCACCAGCGGCAAATACGCCCGGAATATCTGTTGCGGCTGTACCTTTGTTGACCAATAAATACCCTTCATCATCCATAGGCAATTTACCTTTAAAGACTTCGGTTGATGGTTTATGTCCAATGGCAATGAATACGCCATCAACATTTAATTCACTCAGGTCGCCAGATTGTGTGTCTTTTAGACGAAGGCTGGTAACACCTTTGCCTTCTTCCCCAAGGATTTCATCCAGTTGTGCATTCCAGATGACTTCGATTTTAGGGTTTTTAAAGAGACGTTCTTGTAAGATTTTTTCTGAACGTAATTCATCACGGCGATGGATTAACGTTACTTTATCTGCATGATTGGTTAAGTAGATCGCTTCTTCTAC
>CBFCZA010000245.1:0-5033 GCA_965602285.1 uncultured Curvivirga sp.
CAGAACTTTCAGGTTCAGCATCTGGAGGTTTTTTTCCACTGGGAGTTTTTCCACCACCGCCAGGGACAGTTGGTTCAGCTGTGTATTGCGCATCAGCAAAGCTTATGGAACTGCCAAAATTAACACCATCAGCAACAGCGGAAACATCAAGGTTCACAGTACCAGTTGTTTGATCCGTTCCATCAGAAACAATATAGGTCAAACTATCGCTGCCAGAAAAATTCTCATCCGCCGTAATTGTATAAGACCCATTAGGGTTCATGGTAACGCTACCATGTTCAGGATTTCCGACAAAAACTAGGGAAAGATCATCCCCTTCTACATCGGTGTCATTTTCAATTAAATCTGCAGCCCTGAAAGTTAATGAAGCATCCTCTGCCATAGTGAAATTATCAGAAGTAGCAACTGGACTATCATTAACAGCCGCAACCGATATCGTTGCCGCCCCATCAATAGTGGCCTTTCCATCCGAAACCACGTAGGAAACATTTATGTCCCCATTGAAATTTTCACTTGGGGTAAAGTTATAATCATTCGTGCCATCAATAAGCTCAAGGGTTCCCCCATCCACAGATATCTCAGAAATAGATAAGTCATCACCATCCGCATCATAAGCATTTTGAAGTAATTGAGCTTCTGTGATGATCAAAGCAACATCTTCTGTACCGACAAAACTAACAGGGGTTGTCATAGGTGTGGTTTCAGATGCAACCACTGAACTAGATGTTGTCGTAGATACTTCAGAAGATACAGATGACACGACTTCTGGCTCACCAACAACTGTTTCCGTTGAACCATCACTATAAGTTAATGTTGTCGTTACTATAGTGGTAACGGTTGTTGTAATAGGTGTCGATGTTGTTTCCAACGTCGTGCGTGTGGTCACAGTGGTTTCCGTTCCGTCTGTATTCGTGTGACTGCTTTCTTGGTCTGTAAAGGTAGACGAAACATTATCGTCACCACGTGTTACCGCAGTCTGTACATCTTCCACAGAAGAAACATCCATTAATTCTAGTGCTATAGGTAATAAGGTTTCAGTAGGCGATACCGAAGGAACATGATCTGCTTGGCGAGCAGAAGAATCAACATCTTGCTGGTTAGGGCGACCTATTACACTTGGCTCAAAACCATCTCTGGAGCTAAAACCTGCTTGAATGCTGTTGGCTCTGACATCATTTGCCCCTTCATTATTAACCGAAAGGTTTAAAAAATCATTATCTTCTCCAGAATAATCGGTAACAGGTGAGGACCCGCTTACCCCAGAAGCTGGTTCCAAACCTTCCAATTCATCAGCAAGAGATTCAATATCAACAGCCTTGTCTAGCAAATCAACCATTGCAAACACACCAGATATATCGACACCAAACATATCAGGAGATTCTTGAATGACTGAAACAATGTTGGTCAATGTAATTTGGGAATCATTTGGAAAAAGAAGTAACAGGTCATTACCATTTTGAAGTACATCTACTGTTGATAAATCAAAGTCAAAAACCATGCTATAGCCGACCAATAAATCTTGGACGTACTCTTTACCTTCTTCTAATTCGTGAAGGATAATTTCTTTGGTGACATTATTGACAGTAGCAGACATATTCTATTTCCACTTCTAAAGATTGCCCCTATTACTTTTTATACCAAAAAGTCCCAATATAATCAATTAACAGATAAGCATCTTCCTTGATATAACAAGCTTCTACAGATCGTTTTGATTTATCTCAATTTAAATATAATAAAAGAAAACCCCCAAGATTTAACTTGGAGGTTCTCGAAGTCACATCATAATAAATGCATTTTACATTGAATTAGGCAACACAAGTACAAGCCATGGAACCAATATAATCAATGCAAGTCGAAGAATATCAACCATCCAAAACGGTGTAACACCCTTGAAAATTGTGCCGGTAGAAACATCGCCAACAACCCCTTTAAGGACAAACACGTTCAACCCTACAGGTGGTGTAATCAAAGAAATTTCTGTTACAACAACAACGACGATACCAAACCACACAGGGTCAAAGCCAAGACTTGTTACCAATGGAAAGAATATTGGAACGGTAAGTAACAGCATGGAAAGGCTTTCAAAAACACACCCTAACACAATATAAATTCCAATAATCATCAGCATCACAGCCATAGGCCCAAGTCCAGTTTGAACAACAAGCTCTAACAAAGCTTCGGGCAATCCAGCAAGGTTAATGAAATTAGAGAATATCCACGCCCCAATAAGAACAGAAAATAAAGTAGCTGAAGTATGGGTGGTTTCAATTAAGACTTCTAAAATATCTTTGAACTTCAACGCACCACGTGAAAGTGCAATCAAGAAAGCGCCCATAGCGCCCATGCCAGCAGCTTCTGTGGGAGAGAATGTCAGATTCAAAGGTTCAAAATTAAATAGGCCGTATAAACCGCCGATAACCAAGATGAATAATGCAGAAACGGCCCATACACCTTTAAATGCATCCAAGCGATCAGACCAAGTTGATTTTTCTCCAGCAGGTCCAGAGGTTGGCTTGCGCCATACGGTAAAACGTACTGCAACTAGGTAAAAAAGAATACCTAAAATGCCGGGAATAACGCCAGCAATAAAAAGCTTACCAATAGATGTTTCAGTCAAAAGGCCGTAAATCACAAGGATCACACTAGGTGGAATAAGAATACCCAAGGTACCACCAGCAGCAATAGATGCTGTAGATAACTCATCTGAATATCCATATTTTCGCATTTCTGGCATCGCAACTTTTGACATTGTTGCAGCCGTAGCAAGTGATGAACCACAAATTGCGGAAAAACCACCGCATGCAACAATGGTTGCCATGGCAAGTCCACCGCGCATATGCCCTAAAAACACATAAGATACTCTATAAAGTTCTTTTGAAAGTCCGCCTTTGTTGACAAATAAGCCCATCAAAATAAACAGCGGTACAACAGACAGCCCATAATCTTGGGCCGTATCAATGATCAGGCGACCCGCCATAGAAACAGAGGCCTTCAACGAAGTTTCGATTGCATACCCCAATATTCCAACAATACCCATTGCAATCGCAATAGGCATTCTAAGAAGAACGAGTATAAGAACGGCAACGAAGCCGAGAATGGCAATTGTCATTATATTATAATTCCTTAAGACCCAGGATGTTGGTGATGATCTTCAAGTTTTGAAGGAACAAAAATTGTAATCAAACATCTACAAATCAAAACACCTGCAGTCAAAAATGTAGCAGCGCCGATGAAATATGCGATATAAAATTGTGGGATTTCTAGATATTCAGTCAAATCACCATAAGAACGCGCACGTTCGGCAAGACCGATAACTTTATAAGCTGGCCAAAGCAGTAGAATTCCGCTGGCACCATCAATTAATATATTCCTTATACGCGCCAAACCTTTAGAGAAAAATCCATCTAAAAGATCAACGACAATATGTTCCCCACGCCAAGTAACGATAGGCAATGAAGCAAAAACAACGACCGCCATTAAAAGGCGCGTTAATTCAGTGGCTGCTTCAATGGGATTATTAAATAAACTACGCAAAATCACATCAAAAAAAGTCATGACCATCAGAAAAAATAATGCTGATGACGCAAGGTAAGTCGGTCCGTGGACCAGCGTATGGCTGATCCACGACCGTTTACTAGTTTTGGTTTCACTAGACATGAGAACTTAGTTCGCAGCCATAGTTTTTGCAATGAAACCGCGTGCAGCTTTAGCATTGATGCCTTTAGATTCTACTTCGCCCATCACTTTTGAAGCAATTGGTTCAACCATAGCAGCAAAAGCAGCTTGATCAGCAGCCGATGCAACAGTTAGGCTATTTCCTTCTGTTGTTAGGGCTGAATCACGGCCAACGGCGTCGATTTTATCCCAAGCTTCACCAGCCATGATAGATGCTTCAAGACCAAAAACTTTATCAAGCGCTTTTTGATCTTTTTCAGATAAACTATCAAAACGTTCTTGGTTCATAATTACCGCGAAAGAACCACGATAGAAACCACCAGGCATTTCATAAACATTTTGTGCAACTTCAGTTAATTTGAAGCTTTTATGTGCTTCCATCGGCATCATCACACCATCAGCAGAATGCGCTGCTAATGTTTCATATACTTTTGGTGCAGGAACACGAATACCAGAAGCACCAAGTGCAGTACCAACGTCACCAGAAACACCACCGCCTAAGCGCAATTTCATGCCTTCAATTTCTTTTAATGATGTTACTTTTTTAGAAGAATGCATTTGGCCTGGACCATGTGTCATCAAGGCAACAAGTTTAACACCTTTATGCTCATCAGCTTTCTTCAGGTATTTTTCATGCGCTTTCCAATAGGCAATTGCTGAAGAACGTGCTGTACCTTCATAACCAGGCAACTCAATCATTTTAGTAGCAACAAAACGACCTGGGTTATAACCATGGAAAATCCATGTTAAATCAGCAGCACCATCTTGAATAAGATCGAATTGTGCAGGAGGCGGGCCCAATTTGTATTTCATTTGAGCAGTCACACGACCTTCTGTTGCTTCTTCAATCATCTTAGTAAGATTTGGGAACATAATTGCATTCATGCCGTGGCTTGGTGGTGCCCAACTAGAAATAGTCAAGGTCACATCCGCAGCCATAGCTGAAAACGCTGTTGTTGTTGCCACTAATGCTCCAGCAGCAAGTAGCGATGTTTTTTTAATAAAGTTCAAAATTCCAACTCCCTATTTTTGGTATCATTTTGTTATATGTTTAATTAGATCAATATATATCACATCTATAAAATAAAATTACAATTATAGCTTCAATAATGACCTTTCATTCTCACATTTGCCCTTATTAGCACAAGTCACAGAAAAAGCACAAATTTTAATTTTACTGTGCTGCATTTCTTATAGATCATTAATTACAGAACCAACTTATACGATCGGAATAAAACGATATGTGCAAAATAAGTCATACACCACTAGCAAAACCATATTGTCCGCATAGTGAGAACATAAAAATTGTAAAAAAACTGATATTTTTCAATTTACTATTTTACTGGCCTTAATATTCA